>JAKPGH010000094.1 GCA_029550985.1 Bacillota bacterium | reverse complement strand
TTGTGTAAGGCCGCTATTTTCGCGCAGAGATTTTATCCTTGCTCCGATGATCTCCAGAGAGTTATTCATGATAATGCCTCCCTTCTATATTTATAGTATATGCCGCATTTGTCATATTGTCAATCAAATTTAAAACTTATTTTATGACAGTGCTTAGGCATTTATTATTCTCTGATTATTCTGCTTCTATACATTGATACTGAATTTAATGGGATTTTGTTTGAAACAACAAGTTCAATGTGTTCAATTTTTATAAGATATATCTTTGATGTTGTATTGTTATGGAAAGAGATAAAGAGGTGTTTTGTTTATGATTAAACGAGAGTTACATATGAGTCATATTCGTCCCTTCATAGGAAACGATCTCATTAAGATTTTAACCGGCATCCGGTGTCTTATTTTCGATGCCAGTTGCAGTCAGCGAAATTCAATTGATATTCTAAAGAAATTCGTGTATAATATCTTTAGAATTGTGTAAGGAGGTAAACGCTATGCCAAATATAAAGTCCAGCACTGACCTGCGGAATAACTATAATGAGATATCCACCTTCTGTCATGAAAGCCGTGAACCTGTTTTTATCACAAAAAACGGGCAGGGAGATTTGGCGGTTATGAGCATTGAAACCTATGAGGCACTCAGCGGCAAGCTTGAACTGTATCACCTGCTTGACGAAGGACGATCGGCCGTTAAAGCGGGTAAAAAGCGTCCGTTTCAAGATGTCATGAAGGATATTAAGCGAGGCATCGCCGATGGCGAAATATAGGGTAGATGTATCTGAACCAGCCGAAAACGATCTTAGGGACATTGTTCGGTATATTGCTTCTCAGCTGTCAGCTCCTATATCGGCAACTCGTATGATGGAGCTTTTTGAAGAGGCAATGCTAAGTCTGTCCGATATGCCGCAGCGCTGTCCGCATGTTTCAGACGATCGTCTATCTCAAATGGGATACAGGAAACTAATTGTAAAAAATTACGTTGTGTTTTTTTCCATAGACGAGAAGAACAAGGTGGTTGACGTTGAAAGAATTCTGTACGGCAGACGCGACTGGATCAGATTTTTATAATCGATACAAGAACAGGGTGACACTATGCAAAGTAGTCACCCTGTTTTCATGTAAATGGATGCGCCGAGCATTTAGGGATTTCGATACTGCTCCAGCAGCTCTATATGCTTTTTGGACTTCTGATGGATGCGGCAAGCTTCTGTTGCCATATAGTTTATCAAGCTGTCCTTTGGCACTAAATACTTGGTATAATACCATACCCCCGTTATCTTTTCTGCCTTGATCCATTCAGATACTGTGGTTTGGCAGTATCCCGTTAGCTTTGTGACATCATTTACCGTGAGGGCATCCGGAAAAGTGTGCCACTTGTTCTTAAGCATTGCCATAAACTTCTCGGAGTTGATTGCCTTCGCCGTTTGGCGCTTCGGTTTATATTTTATTCCGCTTGAAAATATCCCCGGTGGTGTCAGCAGGGTCTCAGGAGATTCTTCCAAGCGGGTAAGGTATGCAATAACGTCGGTTATTTGGATTTTAAACCTGCGGGTCTTTTTGCCGGTATCCTCGCAGGGGATATATCCGTTCTCCAAAAGCCATGTGGCTTTTCGTTTGCTTATGCGGCAAATTCTGTAAAGCTGGTCTTGACTTATCTTCTCCGGATATTCAGCCAGAAGGTAAGAGTAGTCGGTTGCCATCATCGTTCCTCCCATCACATTGATCCTTAGGACAGAGAATTATGCTCTGTCTGCTGCAGGATGTTCTGTTAAAAATCAATGTCAATGGTAGGATACGCTTGGTTTTGATTTTTCAAATTGCCGGGAAACTAAAGTATCTTAAGGTTATTTCGCCGGTTGTTTTTCTACGGTTTTTCTACACTTTTTCTACACTTTGCCCTGAAAACCGCTAAATCAGGGCGGTGTGTTCATGCGCGGAAATATCAGCGTTTGTGCCTGAAAAGCCTTTATTTATGCGGGTTTGCGGGATTTTATCTTCTCCTAAAGTTACTCTCGTAAACTCATAAGAACTTGCCTTCAAATAACTCGAAATGCGTTAGCCCTTACGGGCTCGTGGGTTCGAATCCCACCGTCTCCGCCAGTTAACAAGCCAGCAATGCCGATGCATTGCTGGCTTGTTTTTTTCACGCTGCCCATACCGGGCGTCAGCCGCAACAACAATCAACCATATCTACGATGCGTATAGAAAAAGCAGATACCGTCCATTTTGCGTTATCCGCTTTTTCTTTGCCCTATGCTTGCTCTTCCGTGTCGTTTTGGCTGTGCCACCATTTGGTGTAGGCTTCGGCGTAGTTGGTTTTAAAGGCCGCGATATTCAGACGGCAGATTTTTCCCCACCAATCAGGGTAATCCCCCAGGTTGGAAAACACTTGAATACCCTTGGACTGCACCCAGGCAATATCCTCATCGGCGGCTCCGGCATTCATTCCCACTTCGTATAACCCGGCGGTAGAAAGCCATTCCTTCTTTTCCGGGGTGAGCCAGCGAATATTGGCTCCCAACCGGACTTCTTTCGGGGTTCCCTCATGGGCGGCCGCCCGCAGCAATTCCTGAATCACATCGGATTGACCGGAAAACAGAATGCACTGCCTGCCCACGGAGGAGGCATCCAACAGGCGGAAGATGGGCAACACCGCTTCCGGCACTTTGATTTCGATTTCCACCGTCATATGGGGGGCTTTCTCCAACCAGACCAAAAATTCCTCAAACAACATCAGCCGCGCCATTCGGGGCTCCCGCTGCAGTTCCTCCAGGTAACCCCGTCCCGAATCCTGCCCCAACAGGCGATGAGGCATCAGGGTGGCTATCTCCTCCACCCAGGAGTAGGGAGGCAACTCCTTATCCAGCAAATGGTTGGCGTAGGGAATTTCCACCCGGGAAAGCTCCTCCCAGCTTAAGTCCGCCACCCGGGCATGGGTTTGACCGGTCGGGTGTCCCAAAGTCAGGCGGGTGAGGTTGGCGTCGTGCACCACCACCACCTGCCCGTCTCTGGAGAGCCGCACATCAATTTCGATTCCCTCAAGGCCCATGTTTTTGGCCGCCTCAAAGGCTTCCAGAGTATTTTCCGGCGCGGCTTGCGTCACCCCCCGATGAGCCAGCCGCATTGGGCCTTGATACTGTTTTTCCATAAATAGTCCCCCTTGGAAAGCGAAAGCCGTTACATCTTGCCGAGAGCGGCTCCCATGTATTCGGTTTTGATAAAGCGTTCGGTAATCAGCAGCAGTGTCAGGTTGGGAATCAGCAGAATCAGGGAAACCACCGAGGCTCGGGTGCGGGCGAAGCTTTCTCCCAAATAGGAGAACAGCACGGTTGGAATGGTTTTGACGGTGGGCAGCCCGATGATGAAGGTTAAGTTAAACTCCTCCATACTGTTGATGAAGGTGAAAATGGAACCCGCCACCAAACCCGGCAACACCATGGGGAAGTAGACTTCCGCGAATCGGGTGAAGGCCGTGGCCCCCAAGTTGGAGGCGGCGTCCACCAAATCCTGGGGCACCGATTCAAAACTCACCACCAGAATCCGCATCATATAGGGCACTCCCATCAGGGTGTGGGCTAAAATCACGCCGGTATAAGTGCCCGACAACCCCATCTTCATCAGCATCCGCCCCAAAAAGATGGCCATGGCCATGCCCGGCAGCACCAAAGGCAGCAGCATCAGCGTTTTGAAAAAGCCCGCTCCTTTCAGCTGCCTTCTACCTAACGCATAAGAAGTGGGCAACGCCAGCAAAAAGGACAGGATGGTGGTGCATCCGGCGATGAAAAAGCTGGAGCCCACCGCCCCCAAAATGTTGGTGTTTTCCAGTATGTACCGCCAATGGAACAGCGACAGCTTTTGGGGCAAGGGGTCCGGGTAAGACCAGGGGTAATCCGGGTCCACCGCCGACCATAAAAAGCAGTAGGCCATCGGCACTCCAATCCACGCGATCAGAATCACAATGATCGCAAAGGGAACGAGGTAACGCAGCAACTTCCTGGTCAGCTGAGCGGAAAACTCTTTTTCCATGTCCCCATCCTCCTACAGGTTTTGCATCAGCTTTTTGCTCAGGTAAGTGTAAGCGGAGACAAAGCTGACTGCCGTAATCACCATCAGGCAACCAATGCAAGCCGCCGAGGGCCAGTCGTTGTACAGATAGGCGGTGACGTGCATCAGGTTGGAAATGGTGTTGGGGTAGAGCGGTCCTGCCGTTTTGGAAATGACATAGTCGTTGAACACCCGGATAAAGACCAGAATCACCGACACCAAAGCGGAGGGCAGGGTAAGGGGCACGATAATCTGGGTAAACACCGCCAGTCTTCCGGCTCCCAGATTGCGTGCGGCGTCGATGACGTCTCTGCGCACCGCCTCGACGGCGGAGTACATGATAATCAGCATAAAGGGAATGTTCTTCCACGCCTGGATAAGCAGGGCGGCAACGCCCCAGGAGTCGTTGCGCAGCCTCAACGGCTCCTCGATGATTTGCAGCCGCACCAGGATAATGTTGAGGATGCCGTGGTAATCGATGATATTTAAAATCAACAGGGAGGCCACCAGGGCGGGAATGAACATGGGAATCTTTACAAGGGAAAGAATCGTCCGCTCACCCGGAAGCTTTTTAATAATCAAAGCCAGAGGGTAGGCAATACAGATGCAGAGCAGGGAAGCGCAGACCGCAATCTTCAGCGAATAGAGCAAATCGTCCACAAAAGTTTCGTTGAGGATACCTCTCCAATATTCCAGGGAAAATCGGGACTCGGCGGTGTAATTGAACAATCCAAAGCTTTGGGCAATCATCATGCCGGTTGCTCCCGCCAGGAAAAACAAAATGTATCCCAAACCGGGCAGCAGGAGCAGATACCCCCACTCAAATTTTCGCTTTTTACGAGCGGTTTTCACGGGTTATCCCTCCAATATCCGAATTTTTGACCGAGGAACGGCAAAGCGAATCCGGGTGCCCTCCTCGATGTGGTAATCTTTCCACACGCTGGCCCGGAGGGGTTCCGTTTGCACCCGGGCAAACAAATCCAAGGTGTTGCCCATGTAGATGGAGTTTTTCACCACGCCCTCCAAAATGTTGTCCTCCCCGGCGGGCTCGCCGTCCAGCACCGGGCGAACATCCTCTGGGCGGATGCACAGATAATACTCGCCGCTGTCGTGTGGAAAGTCCTTATCCTCCGCCAGCAGCATGCCGTAAGGGGATTGCACCTGGAACAGGGAACCCTGTTGCCGGGTGACGGTACAGGGAACCAGATTGGCGGTGCCGATAAAGTCGGCGATAAATTTGCTCACCGGGCGGTCGTAGATGGTGCGGGGGTCGGATTTTTGAATGATGGCGCCCTGGTTCATGGAGATAATGGTGTCGGAAATGGCCAGCGCCTCGCTCTGGTCGTGGGTGACGTAGATGGCGGTAATTCCCAGTTTCCGCTGCAAATCCCTAATTTCCACCCTTACCTTCTCCCGCAGTTTGGCGTCCAGATTGGACAAGGGCTCATCAAACAGCAGAATGTTGGGCCGCACCACCACCGAGCGGGCCAGCGCCACCCGCTGCTGCTGCCCTCCCGAAAGCTCGTAGGGCTTGCGGTTCTCCAAGCCGGTCAGGTTCACCATGGCCATGGCTTCCTCCACCAGCGCCCGGTGCTGGCTGGCGGGAACCTTGCGCATCCGCAGGCCAAAGCGGATGTTTTCGTACACCGTCTTGTGCGGGAACAGCGCGTAGGACTGAAAACACATGGCGGTGTTGCGCTTGTGCGGGGGCACATCGTTCATCTTTTGGTCGCCGAACCAGACTTCGCCCTCATCCGGCTCCAGGAATCCCGCGATAATCCGCAACAGCGTGGTTTTCCCGCAGCCCGAAGGGCCCAGCAAGGTGACGAATTCCCCCGGTTTAATATCAAAGCTTACATGGTTTAAGGCTGTAAAGTTGCCAAACCGTTTGGTGATGTTCTTTAACGACAAACCTTCTGCCACCGCAATCACTCCTCGATTCCTAAATTCACAAAAATAGGCCCGGCCATAAAGTCCGGGCCGTATAGTCTACCTTTGTTTTATTGGAGGACGTTGCGAGTAAAGTCAGAAATGTACTGCGTCTTGTAACAAGCGCTCATCCAATCCACGTTTTTGGCCTGCTCCCCTTCCGCCAGGCGGGATACATCAACCTGCAAATCCGTCCGGGAGGGGAAATAGGCCAGAATGTCGGCGGCCAACGTCTGAGCCTCTTCCGAGGCCAGCCAGTTCATCCACAGCAGGGCGGCGGCGGGATGAGGCGCATTCTTCAGAGCCGCAATGGTGTCGCCGCTGTAGCACAGGCCAAATTCGGGAACATAGTAGCCGTAATGCTTGAACAGTTCGCCGTTGCGCACCGCTTTGTCCACCGTGCTGTTCCAGGCGACCACCAAATCCAATTCGCCGCCGTTCAGACGGGTAATGGCGTCCTGGTTGGAGTTGACGAAGGTGATTTTATCCTTGCGGGAGTTGAGCCAATCCCACACCACATCCCATTTGGCAAGTTTCTGCGGATCCACTTCCGGATCCAGCAAATACTGCTCCAGTCCGCCGGTGAGGTTGGCAATCAGAGCCTCCATCATAGCCTGGCCGGTACCGCCCTTTTCGGGGATGCAGAAGCCGAATTTTTTGGGATTGGCGTCTATGTAAGCTTCAAATTCCTCCCAGGTCTGGGGAGGATTGCTGATGTTGTTGGCGTTGTAAAGAAAACCGGCCGGGTTTATGTTGATGGGCATCCACCAGCCTTCGCTGTTGCTGACGCCCTCTTTCCGCTGGGAAAGACCGGGAACCAGTTTGTCTTTTTCCTCAATTTTGGGAAGCACATTGGGAGCCAGCGCTTCGGCGCCCAGCAGGCCGTTGACGGTTTCGCCGGACAGCATCATGACGTCGATGGTGCCGGTTCCGTTCAATTCGGCGATGGCCTTGTTCATCATGTTGACCTTTTCACCGGTTACAATGGTAAACTTCACGCCGTATTTTTCGGTAAAGCGGGCGGCAAGCCGGTTCCATTCCGCTTCGTCGCCCCAGGTGGCGTAAACTACCTCGCCTTCTTCTTTGGCCTGTGCGGCGATTTCATCCCAAGTCATGTTCAGAACTTCGGCCACCGTTTTTCCGCGAGCGGCCGCCTGACTTTGGGGGGTGGATTCTTTGCTTTGGGAAGACGCTTGCGCAGGGGCTTGGCTGGTATCAGACTGAGGTTGAGCCTTTGTGCCTGAGCACGCTGTCAATGCCAGGGATAACGCCAAAAGCATGCAGAAAATCGAGACTATCTTTCTGGTCACGATACACATCCTCCTTCTTCAATTACATAATATAAAATTTGTGCGCGGGCACGGTAACTGTATTATAAGTTCATTTGTATAACACGTTAATAGTAATTGGTCGAATGTTAAAAATTTTAATTATTTTAACCTTGCTGTAACCATCAAGGACATTGCCGCTTTGGCCGGGGTATCCCGGGGCACGGTGGACCGGGCTCTCCATGGGAGGGGGGGAGTCAAGCCGGAGGTGCGGGACCGTATACTGGCTTTGGCTCAGCAAATGGGGTACCGGCCCAGCCGACCTGCCCGGCAGTTGGCCATCCAGAAGCAAAAATTAAAGTTTGGCATCATTTGCCGCACCGACATCAAGGGGTTTTGGAGCGACTTGCTGGTGGGGGTGGACGACATCGCCGCGGAGCTGGAACAGTACGGGGTGACGGTGCTGCGGCGCTACTTTAACTATTTTTCGCCGGAGGAACAAATTGCCCTCATCGACGAATTGGTCCAAGAGGGCATTTCCGGGCTGGTGATTGTGCCCATCAACCACGAAGCCATCCGGCAGAAGCTGCAGGAGGTGGAAGGTCAGGGCATCACCGTGGTGGTGATGAACTCGGAGCTGGAGGGATTTCAGCCTTTTTGCTATGTTAGCAGCGATTATGTCAAAGGCGGGCGCACCGCCGCAGGGCTGATGCATCTTCTCTCCCGGGGGCAGCATATCAATCTGGCGGTGTTGCAGGGAACGTCCGCCATGATGAGCCACCGGCAGCGGTACGAGGGGTTTATGAGCGAGCTGAAGGCGTTGGGCACAGACTACTCCATGGTCAGCTACCTGGAAATTACCTCGGACCCCGATTTTGCCTACCGGCAGGCGAAAGGGCTTTTGGAACAGCACCCCGAAATCGACGCCGTCTTTACCGTTGCGGGCAGCGTGGGTTCAGTCTGCCGGGCCATCAAGGACTTAGGGCTGCAGGATAAGCTGCTGCACATCAGCTTTGACCTGACTCAAAGCTCGGCCCCCCGTCTCCAGGAAGGGTCCCTGACGGCCGCCATAGGCCAGGAGGCCTACCGGCAGGGGTATTTGCCCCTTAAAATTCTCTTTGACTATTTTTCCTGCGGCATTCATCCGGAAACCCGCTGCATTTTGACCCGCAACGAAATTTTCATCCGGCAGAACGCTCTGTAACACGGCGGCAAACCGCACTGAAACAAAACCTCTACCCGCAACGGGTAGAGGTTTTTTGCTGCCGGTCAATTTTTTCGAATGACAATGTGGTCGCCATTTTTTAATTGGATGACATGGGCTTCGAAGGTCTCCGCCATCATCTCCAAAAACTCCTGGCGGTCCTCGTCGTTGGGCATATGAAGAGCCAGCGGGTTTCCGGTAATCACCCGTTCCGGACAATCGGTCACATACAGAATAATTTCCATGCCGTCACCTCCTGCGGGACACTATGCGAACACTCTCTAAAATGGGCGTGTTGCGCACGGCGGCAAGGATTTGTTCCCTGTCCTTGATGATGGGGACAAAGGCAATCACCACTCTGCCGTCGGATAAGCTGCGCTTGGTAAACAGCAGCTCTTTGGCGCCGATGGAGCGGACAGCGTCGTATAACATGGCCATCCGCTGCGCATCACTTTCTAAGGTAAGCCGATGCTTTTCCGCTTTGGGAGTGGCCACCAATGCGACTCCCTCTTCCTGAAACAGCTGTTTTCGCTTGGCAATGCCCAGCATGGCGGTGACCCAGATGCCGTCCACGTATAAGTCGGAGCCCTTTATTTCAATCTGCCCAAAATCGATGGAGCAAACGTCGCCGATGCATTTGCCCCTGGTAAAGCGCACCAAAAGGCAAATCAAAATTGACCCCGTCACCGCAGCGTTGAGGATGTTGAGCCAAAGAATCTCGCTCATAAACAGGTAGAGGGATAAAACGGTGCCGAAGGCGGTCAGCAGGGAAAGGTAGTTTCTGCCCTCAAAGGTTTTGGCGATGCCGTCGATGTAGGCACTCCCCCGAGGCGCAAAGCCAGCAGGGTCGATTTGCTCCAGGCTTTCCTGAATTTGCTTGCGGATATCCCGAAAATTCTGAACCGCCAGCATCAAAAAAGTCACCGCGGCGTAATCGTTGGTCAACAGGGAGGGAATGGCCACGGCGCCAAGGCTTGCCGCCAAAAATGCGGTAACCAGGTTGATAAAGCACCCGTTGGGATAACTGGGAACCTGCCGCAAATCGCTGCGCAGGGTCACGGCGCGGGCGATGGTGCCCATAAATATCCCCAGCAAAATGCGTATCAGGGTGATTTGGGAAATGACATCGGGGGCGGATTCCATAATGTTCCTCCTAAAAGGATATCGACATTTTCATTGTTTAAGATTTCCTATCGGGAGCCGCTTATACCGCCGACAACGGATGGCTTTTCATCCCTTTCATAAATGGCCGCCTGCCGGAAAAGCTATAAGGGCAACCAATTTCAAAAGAAGGGATGATGATATGGACAAGCGGAAAAGAAAAAACGAAAGCCGGGACAG
The DNA here is from genome assembly GCA_029550985.1 of Bacillota bacterium. Classification (GTDB taxonomy): domain Bacteria; phylum Bacillota; class Clostridia; order Oscillospirales; family Ruminococcaceae; genus WRAV01. The sequence continues at coordinate 17,407 of JAKPGH010000094.1, read as the reverse complement.
TTTAGCCCACTTGGATATCGACGTGGTCAACGCGGCTTCCTCCACCGACTGCACCGGTCTGATTCCGTCCGCCCCGCAAAACCAATTTGAAGAAGAATCCTACAAAGCCATCTACGATTATCAAGCCGACGTAAAACAGTAACCAGGAAAGGCAGGCAAGTATTATGGCAGACCAAACCAACAAATTAGGGCCGACCACCCTGCATGGAAACCGGGCGAAAATCGACCCCAACAACAAAGACCCGCTGTTTTGCCGCAGTTACGAGGCGAAATCCCAGCCCCAAGCCTACGACTTCGACTCCCTTCCGGGCAGTCCGGATGATTTAAAAAAGGCAAGAAGCGAGTTTAAAAACCAAAAACCCAACCAATAGCCGGTCAGGACTTGCTAAAGTCCCGGGTGAAGATGTCGCTGTTGTTCAACAACTCTTTGGGGGTGTTGATACCCAGACGTTTGAGCAGCTCAATCACATGGGGGTTGTCGATGGGCGTGGGATAGGTGGCCGTATCCCCGTATTGGTCCACCAGCACGGTAGCTTTCTCCCTGGGGATGATGGCTTTGGGTCCGCCGACGCATCCTCCCACGCAGCCCATACCCTCGTAGAAATTGGCGCTGATGTTGCCTTCCATAATGTCGTTGAGCATCGCCTTGCAGGCTTTCACACCGTCCGCCTGTTTGGTTTTCAGGGGAACGGCGTGGTTGGGGCTGATGCGGCGCACCGTCGACGCCACCGCCTCGCTGACCCCGCCCGTTCTGGCGTATATCCTCCCGGCTCGGGAGGATATTTCTTTTTCGCTTTCCTCCATAGCGGCGGGGTCCAGTTCCAGGGCGTTGAAAATCTCCAGCGTCTCCTGGAAGGTGAGCACATAATCCACCGAGCCCTGAATATCCGGTTCCCGAGCCTCCGATTTTTTGGCAAGGCAGGGGCCGATAAAGACGGTGATGGCGTTGGGGTGCAGGAACTTGATGGTGCGCCCGCAGGCCACCATGGGGGAAACCGCCGGAGGAACGTGGGGAATTAATTGATGATAGACCTTGCGAATCATGGAAATCCACATGGGGCAGCAGCAGCTGGTCAGCTGATAGTCGCCGTCCTCCAGAATATTTTCCACAAATTCATAGGATTCCTTTAGGGTGAGGATGTCGGCAAAGGACGCCACCTCCAGCATGCCGTCAAAACCAAGCCGCTTAAGGCAGGTGCGCAGCTTGCCGGGGGTCACATCGTCCTGAAACTGCCCCAGAAAAGCCGGCGCAATCATGGCGTACACCAGTTGCCCCTCTTTTTTTTGCGCCAGCATTTCCAGCACGGCGATGGCGTCCCGAGAGGCAACCAGGTTGTTTTCCTTGCAGCGCTCCACACAGGCCGCGCAGCCCACGCAGTTTTCGATATTGAACTTTGGGCCGTCGGGGGTCATGTGAATGGCTTCGAACTCACAACCTTCCAGACAGGAGGCCGCTTTGGGGTCCTTGCAGTGACATTTTCCCAGCCGCCAAATCACCGGATGCTTTTGCGGGTTCAGCAAACAGTCCAGATGCCTGACATCATAGGTTTCCCCATCCAGCTCCTTCGCCGCCTGGGAAGGGGCTTTTTCTTTGGCGCTATGCAACAAATAGCGATACAGCTCTTCAAAAGTGGTGTTCCTATCCCGCATGTTCTGCCTCTCCTGTTCTGCGACAAGTTTTTACATTATTTTACCATATGTGGAAACGAAATGAAACTTCAACCAGGCCTGTAACGGACAATTTTAGTGGCGGTTCTGCACCTTTGCGATTATTTCTTTTGATACATCTGTTTCACCGCTTTGCGAATTTCCCGATAACTGGTGCAGCGGCAAAGGTTGGACTGAAGCCACTCCTCCACCACGTACTCCTCCGGCAGGGTGGGGTGCTGCATTAGAAGTCCGTAGCAGACCATTAAAAAGCCCGGCGTGCAGTACCCGCACTGAAAGGCGTTGGCCTCCACAAAAGCCTGCTGGACAGGGGCGTTTCCGCCCAAACCCTCCACCGTCAACAGCCGATGCCCTTCCGCCTCCACCGCCAGCACCAGGCAGGATTTGACCGGCCAGCCGTCCATGAGGATGGTGCAGGCGCCGCAATCCCCGTTTTTGCAGCCGGGTTTGGCGCCCGTCAACCCCAGTTGTTCCCGCAGTACGTCCAAAAGAAGGTCGGAAGGGCGCACCGCCAACTGATGCAGCTCACCGTTCACCTCCAGGTTGACGACGGTTTTTCCCTCATAGCGGACCATGGGTAACCTCCTCCAACAAAGCCTCCAGAATGGTTTGAAACACAAACTTCCGGTATTCCGCCGAGCCCTCCACATCGTCATAGGCTGGTTGCGGCAACAATTCCACCGCCTTGCGGACACGGTCGGCACCGGAAAGGTTTTGAGCGTTGAGCACCGCTTCCATTTCCGCGCTGCGAAAGGGTTCCGCGCAGAGTCCCGAGCAGGCCACCCGCAGGAAATGGTCCTGCCACAGGGCGGCAACGGTCACCATGGGGTAGTCGATTTTTTCGCTGGCCGTCTGCTTGATGTGGTAATGGGGCGCCTGCAAAGCTTTCCTTGGCACATGAACCTGTACGAGAAATTCGCCGGCATCCAGCCGCATCCGCCCATCAAACACGCTGGTAAAGGGCACCGTGCGCAACCCTTGCCGGCCGAAGAGGGTGACAGAAGCGTCGGCAAGAAGCAGGGGAAGGCAGGTTTCCCGGTACCGGATGGTGCCGCAAAGGTTGCCCCCCAGCGTGATGCGGCACTGGTTGGTGTGGTCAGCAATCCGCCCGCAGGCCAGGGCAAGAAGGGGAAACAGCTTGGACTCCTTTACTTCGTTTAACGTGCAGACCGAACCCAGGTGCAGTTCCTCGGAATCCAGGGAAAGTACCCTGCACTGCGGAATCTGCTTAAGGTCGATGACCGCACCCGGCCGGATGCTGCCTGCTCTGGCCATGGTGATGATTTCGCTGCCGCCGGCGTAATAGTAAGGATTTTTGCCCTCGGTCTGCAGCTGCACAAAAGCCTGATAGGCATCTTCCATCGTGTCGGGGCGGCAGTAGATAAAGTCAAAGGGAATCATTTAGGCTCCTCCCTGATTGCTTTCCAAATCCGTTCCGGCGTTAAGGGCAGCAAACACAATTCCCTGCCAAAAGCGGCGGACAGGGCGTTGGCCAAAGCCGCCGGAATGCCGATGATGCCGTGCTCGGAATAGCTGCGCACCCCGTAGGGAGAATCCTGTTCCGGCGTTTCCACAAAGCCCACGCGGTAGTCCGGCTCCTGCCCGATGTGGAGCAGCTTATAAGTCCGCAGGTTGGGCGCTCGGACAATGCCCTGTTCGTCGTAAACGGCGGCCTCTCGACTGGCCATGCTGACGCCCATGGACATGCCCCCCGCTATCATGGAGCGCATCAGTTCGGGGTTGATGACCTTTCCCACATTCATGACGGTGGAGGCGGAGAGAATCCGGTAGGTAAAGGTTTTGACATTTACCTCCACCTCCACCACCTGCGCTCCCACCGTCCAGGAAGGGCCTGTTTTCCCTTTCCCGGTTTGGGGGTCCAACAGGCTCAGCCCTTTGAGCATAAAGCCGCCCCGACCCAGCACCGGCTCCCCGAGGGACTCCCGCTGTGGGGAGCGATACCCCTGCACAATGTCCCGGAAAGGGATAAACCGGTCGGGATTTTTGCGGGAAAAGACGCGGCCGTTGGCAACTTCAATCTCCTCCATGGGGCATTGGAGCGCTTCGGCGCCGTTGCGGCGCAGTTGGGCAAGCAGGTCGTCCGCCGCCCGCATGACCGCATGGCCCGCCATGTATTCCGTCATGCTGGCGACGGTTTTCCAGTGTTCGGGTGCCGTGCGGGTGTCCACCGGCATCACCACGTGGACCTGACCCGGGTCCATTTTCAGCTTTTCCGCCAAAATTTGCGCCAGGTTGGTTTGGCCGCCCGAGCCCATCTCCACCACGCCGGTGTGAAGGTTGACGCTGCCGTCGGGGTTAAAGGTAATCAAAGCCCCCGAAACGGCGTCGGTGGGCGGGTTTTCGGTCTTCCACAGGCAGGCCACCCCTTTGGCCCGAACGGTATCCTCCTTAATGAACACCCCTTTCCCGCCGTCCCACTGGGAAAGTTCCTTCACCTGTTGCAGGCACTGGGTCAAATTTCCCACCAGACTTTCGGTAACCGCCACCTGCGTCGGAGTGAAGCTGCCCGGGCGAATGGCGTTTCGGATGCGAAATTCCAGCGGGTCCACCCCGCATTGTTTTGCCAGCAAATCCACGGCCCGCTCGATGCAAAAGGTAAAGGATTCGTGGGCAAAGCTGCGGTAGGAGGTGGCAAAAGTGTGGTTGGTGTAGACGCAATAGGAATCGCAACTTAAATGTTCGATGTGGTAGGGCCCGGTGCAGTCCACTGCCGCCGCCTTTGCCATGTAGGGGGAAATGTCGGCGTAGGCGCCGCAGTCCAGCCAGTAGGTGATTTCGGCGGCTTGAATTTTCCCATCCCGATTGGCGCCCAGTTTAATGTCCGCCTCCAACCCGATGCGGCTGGGGGCGCTGGCCATGTCCTGTTCCCGGGGGATGGTAAGTCGCACTGCCTTTCCTCCCACGCTGCGGGAGGCCAAAAGGGCCAGTATCTCCAAAAAGACGGGGGCCTTGCCGCCAAATCCCCCGCCCACAAAGGGGACTTTCACCTGAATCTGCCCGGCGGGAATCAAAAAGGCTTCCGAAAGCTGCTTTCGCACCCCATAGGGGGATTGGGAGGAGGTGGTAATCACCACGTTGCCGTCGGCGGAAATTTCGGCCCGGGCGGTCCGTACCTCCATGGCTATGTGGTAAGAAGGGGGAAGGGAAAACCGCTGCCGCACCACAAAGTCGCACTCCGCCAAAGCCTTTTGGGCGTCTCCTTTTTGGACGCGATAGTGGCTGGCAATGTTGGTGCCGGCTTTGGGGTAGACGTCGGGCACCACTTTTTTGTACCCGTTGGGCTGCCGGTGAACCAAAGCCGCCCCTTCCGCCAGCGCCTGAGAAGGCGTCAGCACCGCCGGCAGGGGCTCGTACTCCACTTCGATGAGCCGTACGGCCAGTTCGGCGGTGGGCTCGTCCTGTGCCACCACCAAAGCCACCGGCTCCCCGGCGTAGCGCACTACGTCCCGGGCCAAAGCAGGGCGGTCCAATACCAGGGGACCGAAAAGCTCCGGGCAGTCGGCTCCCGTCAAAACGGCTTTGACCCCCCGCACTCCAAGGGCTTTGGAGATGTCCAGCCGCCGAATGACGCCGTGGGCACAGGTGCTGGTCAGCAGCCGGGCGGAAAGGACGTCCAACCCCGGCAGGTCGTCGGTGTACTTTGCCTTTCCCGTCACCTTGTCCCACGCTTCCTTGCGCTGAATTGCTTTTCCAATGGCGTAACTCACGCAGAGCCCCCTTTCTTTGGCTTTATCGCTAAGTTTTTCCATCTTTGTTGCAATTATGCGAAGATGCCGCCTCTTGTCCTTTCTAAGGTATAGCTTGCCGCCCCGAGGAAAAAATAATGCAAAACTGAATACGGAAAGGGGATTTTACATGAACCCGTTTGAGCAAAAGCCGGTGGCCATCAAAGACACCATCATGGACTGGCGCACCGTCTATCCCACGCCCTACAACAAGATGACGGTGGACCCTTACACCAAAGTCCGCATTATTCTGATGAACGGCATCGAGGTGGAATCCATATTCTTTAAGCATCAATTCCACCGCAACTGCCAAAACAACGACCTGCGCCGGGAGCTGGCCCTTTCCCGCCGCATCGAGCAGCAGCAGCAAAAGCACATCAACTGGCTCAAGCCCATTGACGAAACCCAGCTGGAAACCACCATCGGCTACGAACACGTGGCGGTGGACTTAACGGCCTGGCTTGCCCAAAACGAACCCAACCCTTACGTCAAGCAGGCGCTGGACTTTGCCCTGTTGGAGGACTTCGACCACCTGTACCGCTACGCCAACCTGCTAGATTTGGACGCCCAGATTCCGGCGCAGCAGCTGGTGAAAAGCTACGTGGACATCACCCCGGGGCGCCCCACCATCGCGGAGCACCGGTTCCCCTTCGACTCGGTCAAGTACCCGGTGGACTTTAAGACCGCCGATCTGCGCACCAAGCTGAACATCCTCATCATCACCGCCGGCGAGCAACAGACCATGAACTTCTATATGAACATCGGCAACACCTACTACAACGACTTGGGCCGCCAGCTTTATTTGGAAATCGGCATGATTGAGGAGCAGCACGTCACCCATTACGGCTCCCTGCTGGACCCCAACTGCACCTGGCTGGAAAACCTGCTGCTCCACGAGTATATGGAGTGCTATCTCTACTACTCCTTCTACCAGGACGAGCAGGACGCCAACGTCAAGTCCATTTGGGAGATGCACCTGCAGCAGGAAATCGCCCACCTCCACGACGCGGTGGACCTGCTGCGCAAATACGAAAATAAAGAGTGGCAGCAGGTCATTCCCGGAGGGGAATTCCCCAAGCTGCTGCAGTTCCACGACACCCGGGACTATGTCCGCCAAATCCTGGGGCAGCAGATTTTGCTCACCGCCAACCGGGAGGAGTACGCCCCCGTGCCCCAGCTGCCGAAGGACCACGAGTTCTTCTTCTATCAAAACAAGGTCAACCACGACGTCAACGCGGTGGCAAGCCACAACGTCATCGTGGAGCATCAGAAGAAGTGCAACATCGACTACCGGGCGGAGGCCAAAACCAACCCCGTGCAGGAGCTGACCGACCGCACCGTGGACAACACCACCATCGCCCGTTCTTAACCGCGCAAAAACGCCGCCCCTTTCGGGCGGCGTTTTGATTGCGCTAAGTTGCAGCGAATGTTCCGTTGCAGGGATGCTCGGCCGCTGTTTATTTCTTCAGCTCCTGCTGGATGTCGCGGATTTCCTTTTTAATGCCGGCAATGCCGTGCTGGCGCTGGGTGATTTTTTCTTTCAGCTGCTCCTGCTGGGCGTCGGAAGGGGTTTCGGCCATAATCTCTTTGGAAACTTCGATGTTGTGCCTGGTGATGGCCAGCTTCTTCCGCAGCTGCCTAATCCGCTCCCACTTCTGCGACTTTCGGATCTTATCCAGATCTTTCATGAAGTTATGAGCCATTTCCGCCACCTCCTCCTATGACATTGGGGCTGTTGGAAGCAAGCTCCTCTTTCGCCTTGGCTTCTTTCATCTCCCGGATCATCTGGGGAATGACTTGGGCGCGGCGGCGGTTTGCCTCCTCCAGCTCCTGGATTTTTTTGGGGTCCTGCTCGAAGGCCATCATCTCCTCGGCGGCTTCCATGTTGTGCAGGGTGGACTCAATGGTGTCTTGAATCCGCCGGGCTTTTGTTTTGCGGTTGGCAATCCGCTCGATGACCTTTAACCCCGACCCGCAGTCATCGTGCTTTCCGGCCTCAATTTCCCGGATGGCCTGTTCCAGGGCCTGCTCATAATAGGCTTCCGGCGACAGGCCGTTATTATACTGGTCGGTGCGGTGGTCGCGGCTTTCCTGCTGGGCCAGCCGCGCGTACTCGTTCTTAACCTGCTGAATCAGTTGCTCTCGGTCCAAAAAATTTCCCCCTTTCCTTCGGGGTGGTTACCCCGAGGTTTTGCGGTCCCCGTCGGAGGTGGCGTTGAGGCCGAATTTTGCCCGGGCGCCTTCCGCCTGGGGGTCGTGTTTGATGTTTTTGGAACGGAATCTTCCGTCTTCCTTTCGGTTCTGTTTGGTGTTTTTTCGCTTGTTTTCGCTGCCCATTTCCTTCACCTACATTTTGTGTTCGTCCGTTTGGGTGGACACCACCTGATAGCCCAGCTCTTCTAGATGCCGCCTCAACTGGTGACTGGAAACGCCTGTGCTGTCGTAATCCACCGCCAGGGAATTCTTTTCCGGGTTGACGCTGACCGACAGCACGCCGCGGAAGGAATCCAGCGACCGCTTGAGGGTTTTGGTGTCGTGTTTGCCGCTGAGATTGCGAATTTCAAAATATGCGCTTTCTTTGGACATTTCCCATCATCCTTCTGTGAAAGTACCAATATGCCACAACGGGCATAGATTTATCGTCTTCTTTTTCCCTGCAAATATACCGCCCATGCTTTTCCTGCCTAAACACCGCTTTTTCATATTTAAAATTATGGCAGGCGGAAACACTAAGGTTGGAGGTGTTTTGCTATGGCGTCGCGCAAATCGGTGATTGCGTTCGGCATGGTGGCCATTCCCATTTCCCTGACCACCGCCACCCAGGACAACGACATTCACTTCAATCAACTGCACAAAGAGGACAACAGCCGGATTCGCTACAAAAAAACCTGCGCCCACTGCGGCAAGGAGATCAAGGCGGAGGACATTGTCAGGGGTTTTGAATACGACAAGGACAAGTACGTGGTCATCACCGACGAGGAAATTGAAAAAATCAAAACGGAAAAGGAAAAGTCCATTCAAATTCTCCACTTTGCCCAGCTTAATCAGATTTCTCCCGTCTACTACGACAAGACCTACCAGGCTTTTCCCGAACCGGGGGGAGAAAAGGCCTTCGAGCTGCTCCGCGCCGCGCTGATGGCGGAACAGAAAATCGCCATCGGCAAAACGGTGCTGGGCACCCGGGACACCTTAATGGCCATTATTCCCCGGGAGGACGGCATCCTCATTTCCACCATGTTCTACGCCGACGAGGTCAAGGCTCTGCAAAAGCCGTACCACAAGCCGGAAATTTCCGAGCAGGAGCTGAACATGGCAAAGCTGCTGATCAATTCCATGGACACGCCCTTCGACCCCTCCCAATATAGGGACGAGTACCAGGCCAAGCTCCGCGCCCTCATCGAAACCAAAATCTCCGGGCAGGAAGTGGTGGCGCCCGAATCGGAAGGTCCCAGCAAAGTCATCGACTTGATGGAAGCTCTCAAAGCAAGCGTTGAAAAAGCGCAAAAAGAAAAGGCGCCGGCGTAATGGCCATCAAGCTGAAAGAATATTACCAAAAGCGGGACTTTGCCAAATCCCCCGAGCCGGAAGGGGATGCCCCCGACATAAGTTCCGAGCCGGAACCTCTGCGATTTGTGGTGCAGCACCATTTGGCGCGGCGGGACCATTACGACTTTCGGCTGGAATGGGAGGGCGCGCTCCTAAGCTGGGCGGTACCCAAAGGCCCTTCCTACAACCCGAAAGACAAGCGCCTTGCCGTTCGGGTGGAGGACCACCCGCTGGACTACCGCCACTTTGAGGGCACCATCCCCAAGGGGGAGTACGGCGGCGGCACCGTCATGCTCTGGGACGAAGGCTATTGGGAGCAGCAAAACAATGTCGAACAGGGGCTTCGGGAGGGTTCTTTGAAAATCATCCTCCATGGAAAAAGGCTGAAAGGCAAGTGGGCGCTGGTGCGGCTAAAGGAAAAGGCGGGGGAATCCTCCGACAACTGGCTTTTGCTCAAAGAAAAGGACCAATACGCCCGGGAGGAGGAAGGCGCTTCGGGCTTTACCACCAGCGTCCGCACCGGGCGCACCATGGAGGAAATTGAAGCGGGTGCGGCAGAAAAATTGGTCCGCAACCCCTTCCAACGCACCGAGGTGCAGCTTGCCAAGCTGGTAAAGGACATCCCCCGGGGGGATGACTGGCTCTTTGAAGTCAAATACGACGGCTACCGGATGGTGGCCTACATCGAGGCCAACAGTGTGCGGCTTATCTCCCGCAGGGGGAAGGACTACACCCATCGCTTTCAACCGGTGGCGGACGCCCTGGTGGAATGGGCCGGCGGGCGGGCCATGGTTCTGGACGGGGAAATGGCGGTGACCGACGCCCAAGGCAAAACGGATTTTCAGGCGCTGCAAAACTACCTGCGAAGCCCAAAGCCTCAAAACCTCGCCTACATTGTCTTTGACCTTCTGGCTTTGGACGGCGAAGATTTGCGGAACCTGCCCTTAATCCGGCGGAAGCAAAAGCTGGAAGAGCTGATGCAAAGCGCTCCCCGCCATCTCCACTACAGCCGGCACACCAGGGGCAACGGGGAAGAGAGCTTTCGCGCCGCCTGCCAGTTGCAGTTGGAAGGCATTGTGGGCAAAAAAGCCGATTCCATCTACAGCGGAACCCGAAACGGCGATTGGATTAAGGTAAAATGCGAAAAAAGGCAGGAATTTGTCATCGGCGGCTACACCCGGCAACAGTCGGACCGGGCCATCAGCTCCCTTTTGCTTGGGGTGTATCAGGACGGGGAGCTGGTTTACACCGGCCGCGCCGGAACGGGGTTGAGCCAACGGGATATGATTCAGTTGATGGAAAAATTCCAAGGCTTGCAAAGAGAGCAGCCACCATTTCAGGTACCTTCCAAAGCCAGAGCCGGTGAAGTCGTCACCTGGCTGGAGCCGCGGCTTGTGGCGGAAGTGAAATTCGCCGAATGGACGCAGGAGCATTTGCTGCGGCAGGCAAGCTATCAGGGCTTGCGGGAGGACAAGGACCCAAAAGAAGTACAACGAGAAGGGGCGGAGGCTGAGGGAACGCCGGCATTCTCCGCCCGGGAAGGGGGGAATTCCATGGAAACCGGCAACAGCATTTTGGTAGAGGGGGTAAAAATCAGCAACCCGGACAAGATAATCTTCCAGCACCCCAACATCACCAAAGGGGACGTCGCCCGCTATTACGCAAAGGTGGCGGAGCGGATGCTGCCCTATGTCACCCACCGGATTTTGAGCATTGTCCGCTGCCCCAAGGGGGTATCGCAGGCCTGCTTTTACAAAAAGCACCCAGGCTCCGGCAGCTCCGGGGTGGTCACCATTCCCGTCACCAACAGCGACGGGGAGACGGAGGAGTATTTTTACATTGAAAACCGGGAAGGGCTTATCTCCGAAGCCCAGATGGGCACTTTGGAGTTTCACGTCTGGGGCAGCCGGGTGGAGCATCTGGAGCAGCCGGATATGCTGGTCTTTGACCTGGACCCAGACGAGGGCATGGAGCTGGATATGGTCCGCCAAGGGGTGAAGGACCTGAAGAGCATTCTAGCGGAGCTTTCCCTTGTCTCCTACCTCAAAACCAGCGGCGGCAAGGGATATCATGTGGTGGTGCCGCTGAAGCCCTCCGCCTCCTGGGATGCCTGCAACGATTTCGCCAAGGGGATTGCTCAGGTGATGGAGCAAAAGTGGCCGGACCGGTACACCAGCAATATGAGAAAGAGCAAGCGCACCAACAGAATTTTCATCGACTGGGTGCGAAATGGCAGGGGAGCCACCAGCGTTGCCCCCTATTCCATCCGGGCGAGGGAGGGGGCGGCGGTGTCCATGCCCATTGGATGGGACGAGCTGGACACGATTCCCCCCGACGGCATTCATATGCAGGACGCGCTGCTGCGCATCAGCCGGGAAGACCCCTGGAAGGATTTTTTCAGCCATCAGCAGCAGTTGAAATAAAAAAGCCGCCGAACAATGGTCGGCGGTTTTTCCGTTGCTCACTCATTCTTAGATGCAGGCCATGCACTTTCCAGATTCTTCTTTCTGGGTTTGGGTAACGGGGTGACGAGCTCCAGGATTTGGACAATTTCCCTGCTCAACTGCGCGTTGTCAATATCCAAAATGTAATGCGCTTTGGCCCCTTGATACGGAACACCCATTTCGGCATCTTTCAGCTTGTCTGCCACGCAATCCAGCGGCTTGACAAATACGGTGTTGTCGCAGACTAATAAAACCGGCTTATCGTTTACGTAAACCATATATTCCCCGAACATCTTTCGATACCTGACAAAGCCGGTTCCGCTAATCTGCTCGCAAACATATTCGATATAATCCGGTGTCGTGGCCATTTTCTTCCCTTTCTGTTACCCAATCTTCTTCCTATTTAAGCATACCATACCATAAAAAAGTAACATCCACAATCTTTCATTGACATTTGGTTGCTAAAGCAAAATAAATACGCCCCTCACGGATATGAGGAGCGTAAATGGAATGCAGGCCCCGGCCTGCTGGTGCCGCTGACGGGACTCGAACCCGTACGGTGTTGCCACCGAGGGATTTTCTCCACCACACACGGTTACCCGTGCCGCAAAACTTGCGTTGTAGCCCGGACTATGTCTTCACCCTGCCGTTTTGGTTTAGGTGGCTGCCGTATAGTCTCTACACCTTCCGGCGGTCGCCGGCTTGGCTCGGCGTTGCCCACAAAGTATGCAGGTGGGTGTTCGCCGAATTTGACAGCATCCGCATGGCGGTTTCCCCTCCATGCGCTCCTTCTGAAGTCCCTTGCGTCTGCCTATTCCGCCACAGCGGCATTCTGAGATTCGCTCTGTCATTATACAACAAATCGCAGGTGGCGTCAATCCAAAGGTAACATCGCTTACATTGGATAGCTTTCCATTCCGGCAGGCGGCTATCCATATTAAGATATAGTGAGGATGAGCCTGCGCCGGCTCATCCCCTTTTTCTTTCGAATGTGTCAACTATCCCTGAATCAGCGACTTTCCCGCTTCCCGGTACCGCCTGGCTGTTTCCGCCGCCTGCTCATGGCTTTGGGCGGTGACAGTGTAGTAAACCTTAATTTTGGGTTCGGTGCCGGAAGGGCGAATGAGAATGGTGTTGTGGCCTTTCAACTTCAGCTCAATCATGTTAGTGACGGGAAGTTTTGCCTGCTGGATTTGCCCGCCTGCCATCTCCCGGCCGGTCTGATAGTCCAGAACGGCAGCCACCGCATCTCCCGCCATTTCGGTGGGCGGGGTTTTGCGCAGCCGTTCCATAATCTCCGCCATAGCCTCCATGCCGGAAGCCCCCTCAAATACGAAGTTGTCCACGTCGCTGCGCCAGACGCCGTGTGTTTGGTACAACTCCTCCAGCCAGTCCACCAGCGTCTTGCCTTCCAGCTTGGCGGCGGAAGCCATCTCCGCCACCAGCAGGCTGGCGTTGACCCCGTCCTTATCCCGCACAAAGGGGTTGGAAAGGTATCCGCAGCTTTCCTCGAAGGCGAAGATAAAGTTTTCCACCTGACCTTCCGCCTCCAGATGGGCAATAACCTCTCCCACATACTTAAATCCGGTGAGCACCTTGCGCATCTCCACCCCGTAGCTTTCCGCCACCTTGTCGGCCATGGCGGAGCTGACCACCGAGCGGATGGCCACCGGATGCTCCGGCATGCGGCCCAGCTTTCGGCGGGTGCGGCAGATGTAGTCCAGCATCAAAATGCCCAGCTCGTTGCCGGTGAGAATCCGGTACTCTCCCCGATGTCGTATGGCTGTCGCCACCCGGTCGCAGTCGGGGTCGGTGGCAAGGAGCAGGTCGGCGTTGGTTTGTCTGCAAAGCTTCAGTCCCAGCTCCAGAGCGGCGTGAGCCTCCGGGTTGGGATAGGGGCAGGTGGGGAAGTTGCCATCCGGGTGCTCCTGCTCCGGGACAACGGTGACGTCCTCCACCCCCAGACGGCGCAGCACCGAGCGGACGGGGTGGTTACCCGTTCCGTTGAGAGGGGTGTACACCAGTTTCAGCCCCGCCTTGGGTCCCACTTCGGGCTGGAGCACCTGCCGGCAGAGCCGATTCAAATACTCTTCCACCAGGGAATCGGGAATCCACGCAATCAGCCCTTTTCCCATGGCCTCGTCAAAATCCATCCAGCGGACTTCGTCGAACAAATCGGTGCTCAGAATATCCCGCTGCACCCGGTCGGCGATTTCGGGGCCGATTTGGCATCCGGTGGAGTCGTAGGCCTTGTAGCCGTTGTAGACCGAGGGGTTGTGGCTGGCGGTAATCACCACGCCGGTGTCGCAGCCCAGCTCCCGCACCGCAAAGGAAAGGGCGGGGGTGGGCATCAGGGTCCGGTACAGGTGCACCTTGACCCCGTTGGCAGCAAGCACGCAGGCGGTGTGGCGGGCGAACTGTTCGGAACAACGGCGGGAATCGTAGGCAATGGCGGCGCTGGGATTTTTAACGCCGCTGTCCAGCAGATATTTGGCAAGACCCTGGGTGGCCCGCCCCACCACGTAGCAGTTCATCCGATTGGTGCCCATGCCCAAAATGCCCCGCAGTCCCGCGGTTCCAAAGGAAAGCTCCCGGTAAAACCGGTCCTTGATTTCCTCCGGATTTTCCTGAATGGAAAGCAATTCTTCATACGCCTCGGGATTGTTTTTAGTTTTTTCCAACCACAGGCGGTACAGATTCTCTTCTCTGGTCAACAAGACATTCTCTCCCTTTTCTTGCGTCATTTTGCCGCAAAATGCGGCGCTGTATGCCATAGCCGGGAATACTTGCCGGCTTTCCTCTCATACTAGAAACAATTATATCACAATTCCCTGGAAAGGAGACCTGCCTGTGAAACAAGGCAAACGCTGGCTTGCCTGGCCCATGGGGCTGGCGGTGGGGCTGCTCAACGGCTTTTTCGGCTCGGGGGGCGGCATGGTGGGGGTTCCCATGCTGCGGTTTATGGGGCTGGAAACGCAGGAATGCCACGCCACCTGTATTGCCATCATCGCGCCGCTGGCGGCGGCATCCGCCGGGTTTTACCTCTACCAAAAAGCCTTTGCCCTAAAAGACGCTCTCCTCTACCTGCCGGGAGGACTGGCCGGGGCTTTGGTGGGGGCCTGGCTTCTGCCCCGCCTCAAAACCGTCTGGATTCGGCGGGGATTCGGCCTTCTCATCCTCCTGGCGGCCGTCAGGCTGCTCACCCGATGAGCTGGGTCTGGGCGACGGCGGCCTCCTTCCTTGGCGCCGTCATCAGCGCCTTGGGGATGGGAGGGGGCGGCATTCTTCTCATCTACCTCACCGCTTACCTGGGCATGAGCCAGCTGGAAGCCCAGGGCATCAACCTGGTCTTTTTCCTGCCGGTGGCGGCGGTGGCTTTAGTAATCCATGCCAAACACAAGCTGATTCGCTGGAAGGTGGTGCTCCCCTTTGTGGCCCTGGGGCTGCCCGCCGTCTGGCTGGGGGCGTGGCTTGCCCAAAAAGTGGGCTCGGACCTTCTCTCCAAGCTGTTCGGCGGATTTTTGCTGGTCATCGGCCTGCGGGAACTGTTTTCCAAAGACCCGTCCAAACAGAAGGATTAATTGGTCAGCACAACTCCCGAAAGGCCTCCCAGGCTTTTTCCATCATACTCCCCGTATCCGGCGAGGGGTGTCGAAGTTGCAAAGCCCGGGGGCAAAATAAGAGGACGGGTTTCCCCGCTGCGGTTGACGGCAAAGAAAAGGGCGCGGTCCCCCTTTTGGCGGACAAAGGAGCAGACCTCATCCGAAAAGCAGACGGGGATAAACTCCGCTTCGGAAAAGATGGGGAACTCCTTGCGAATCTTTCCCAAAATCTGCAAAAAGGCCACCAGGCCGGCGTCTTCCTTCCCCCAGGGATAGCATCCCCGGTTGAAGGGGTCCTGATAACCGCACATCCCCGCTTCGTCCCCGTAGTAGAGGCAGGGAATCCCCGGCAGTCCATACTGCAGGATGCAGCCGAGGGCAAACAGGTGCCTGCCCTTCCAGTACTGCTCCTCCGGCAAGATGTGGCGCTCGCTTTGCCAGCGGCGGTCGTGGTGCTCCACCGGCTCTCCCCCCAAAGCGGTGATGGCCCGCAGGGTGTCGTGGGTGGAAAGGCTATTCATCAGCACCGAAACAACCGGCGGGGGATAGTGCTCCAAAACCTGCAGGATGGCGGCGAGAAAGCGGCCGCCGCCCCCGTACCGCAGGTAGTGGAGCAGCGCGTTGCGAAACGGGTAGTTCATCACGCTGTCCATTTGGCCGCCCAGCAGATAGCGGCGGCGCTGGCCGTAGCTTATCTTGTTGGAAGCATCCTCCCACACTTCGCCGATGACGGCGCAGTCGGGGTCGTGCCCTTTGACGCAGGCGTAAAGGGCATCCAGAAAGGTGTCGGGCAGCTCGTCCGCCACATCCAGCCGGAAGCCGGAAGCCCCCAGCTGCAGCCACTTGCGCACAACGCCCTTTTCTCCGGTGATGTATTGGAGATAAGAAGGCTCCGTCTCCCGGACGTTGGGCAGGGTGGGAATGCCCCACCAGCACTCGTAGTCCTCGGGCCAGCGGCGGAACTGATACCACGAAAAATAGGGGCTGTTTTGGTCCCGGAAGGCTCCCCCTTCCCCGTAGCGGCCCTCCCGGTTAAAGTAGCGGCTGTCCGCCCCGGTGTGGGAAAAGACGCCGTCCAAAATGACGGAAATGCCTCGCTTTTTTGCTTCCCGGCAAAGGGAGGCAAAGTCCTCCTCGTCGCCCAGAAGGGGGTCGATTTTTTCGTAATCGGCGGTGTCGTACCGGTGATTGGAGTGGGCTTCAAAGATGGGGTTGAGGTAAAGGCAGGTCACCCCCAAGCTTGCCAGATAATCCAGCTTTTCCTCGATGCCCCGCAAATCCCCGCCGAAGTAGTCGTTGTTGAGGATTTTGCCCCTTTCGTCGGGGCGCCATTCCGGCAGCCCACCCCAGTCGGCGCGGAAGATTCGGTCGGCGGGGACGTTTTCTTTTGGGGTTCCGCTAAAGTAAAACCGGTCGGGAAAGATTTGGTACATCACGCCCTCCCCAAAACAGGAGGGCGCTTTCATGTTGCGGTCGTACACCGTCAGCTGCCAGTGTTCGCCCCCCGACAGGGACGCCTGCCCGTCCGGGTCCCGCAGCACCGTCCAGCGCTGGCTTTGCCCCGCCAGTTCGAAGTGGTAAAACCAAAGCTGGGGCGAATCCCCCGTAAAGGTGCAGCGGTAGTAGTTGTTGCCAAAGTCCACCGCCGCCAAAGTCATGGGGATGGTGACCGGCCGGGCGGGATAGTGGGCCGGCATCAGGCACAGGCGGCAGTCCCCCGCCCAGTCTTTTGTCACCGCCAGGGTAAAGGTTACCTCCTGCCCGGTGGGAACCGCCCCGAAGGGGGTTTTGCAGGAAGGGTTTCGGCTGTCAAAATAGACTTTCACCGCTCCAGCCCCCAAATGTTCCGGGCGTATTCTGCAATGGCCCGGTCGGCGGAAAAGACGCCGCTCTGGGCGATGTTCAGAAGGGACATCTTCAGCCAGCGGTATTTGTCCCGGTACAGTTCCCCGGCATATTGCCGCATGTTGCGGTAGGCGTCAAAGTCGGCCAGGGTCATGTAGTAGTCGCTGTCCCGCAGCATGTGGTACAAATCGGGGAAGGTGGTTTCCCCAAACTCGGTCATCAGCGCGTCCAGCGCCCGCTTGACCACGGGGTTGCTCTCGTAAATCTCGGCAGGGCGGTAGCCCCGGGCTCTGAGCTGCTCCACTTCCCCGGCGGTCATGCCGAAGATGAAGATGTTCTCCCTGCCCACCGCCTCGCAGATTTCGATGTTGGCGCCGTCCAGCGTTCCCAGGGTGATGGCGCCGTTGAGCATCAGCTTCATGTTGCCGGTGCCGGAAGCCTCGGTGCCCGCCAGGGAAATCTGCTGGGAAATGTCGGCGGCCGGCAGCAGCATCTCCATTTTGGAGACGTTGTAATCCTCCAGAAAGACGACCTGCATCTTATCCCGCACGTCCGG
>JAKPGH010000080.1 GCA_029550985.1 Bacillota bacterium | reverse complement strand
TTAATGTTAGAATCAGTTAGAGGTTCTGGTTGTGACACCCATATTTAGGTACCTGCGGCTCGGCAGAGACATTTGACGAGGAGAGGGGCATTGTTATGCAAAACTCAACCAAAACAGCAACGAGTAAGACATCGCAATTTTCGTCCAAATGGGGGTTCGTTATTTCGGCGGTAGGGTCTGCGGTGGGAATGGCCAACGTTTGAGGCTTTCCCTACAAGGTGGGGCAAAACGGCGGAGCGGCTTTTCTGGTAGCCTATTTGATTTTTGTCGCCATCTTTGGGTTTGTGGGCCTGGCGGCGGAATACGCCGCAGGGCGTCGGGCAAAAACCGGAACGGTAGGCGCCTATCAAAAGGTGTGGACGTCCAGAGGCCGGCGCACAGTGGGCAAATACATAGGCTGGTTGCCTTTGGCGGGCTCCATGTGCATTGTCCTGGGCTATGCGGTGATTATTGCCTATGTGCTGAAGGCCTTTACCGACTCCGTCACCGGCACTCTGATGACCGTGGATACGGGGGCCTGGTTTGAAAGTTTTTCCGCCACTCCGTATGGGGTGATTCCCTTTCATGTAATTGTGGTGGTGGGCACCCTGTTGACCTTGTTGCTGGGAGCAGGAAGCATCGAAAAGTCCAACAAAGTGATGATGCCGGTTTTCTTTGGCATTTTTATCATCCTGGCCATCCGTGTGGCCATGCTGCCCGGCGCGGTGGAAGGCTACAAGTTCCTGTTCACCCCCGATTGGTCCAAGCTCAGGGACCCCATGGTGTGGGTGTGGGCCATGGGTCAGGCGTTTTTCTCCCTCTCCGTGACAGGCAGCGGCATGATTGTGTACGGAGCCTATCTGGACGACGGCGAGGATGTGGTGTGGGTTGCGAAGAGAACCGCTATTTTCGACACCATCGCGGCTATGGTGGCGGCATTGGTGATCATTCCCGCCTGCTTTGCCTACAACGTGGACGTCAACTCCGGCCCCGGACTGCTGTTTGTCACCCTGCCCAAAATCCTGCAGGACATTCCCATGGGTCGCCTGTTCGCCGTCATCTTGTATGTGGCCATGATTTTCGCGGGCGTCAGCTCCCTGCAAAATATGTTTGAGGCCGTGGGCGAATCCCTGATGTATAAGTGGAAGAAGCTGGACCGCAAGTTGATGCTCCTCATTCTGTGCGTGGTCTGCCTGGGAATTGGCCTGCACATGGAGCCCATCTTCCGCTGGGGGCCCTGGATGGACCTTATCTCCATCTACATCATCCCCATTGGAGCCACCATCGGCGCCATCTCCTGGTTCTGGGTGATGAAGCGGGAGGACTTGCTACACGAAGTCAACAAAGGCGCCCGGAACAAGCACGGGGCTTTCTGGTACAACGTGGGGCGGTTTGTGTATGTGCCCTTGGCCATCCTGCTCTGCCTGATTGCCTTGTTTAAGCAGATTGCCTTTTAACAGAACAACCACCTTGTGTGTCCGCAACACAAGGTGGTTGTTTTTTAGGATTGGACGGTGCCTTCCAGATGGGAGGTGCAGGCGGGGCAGCGGGTGGCTCCGGCCTTAATTTCGGTCAGACAATAGGGGCACCTGGGTTTGGGAGGTTCCGGTTCCGGATTTCTTTCCGGCATCAGGCGATTCATGGCCCGCACCAGCAAAAACACCACAAGGGCCATAATCAGGAAATTAATCACCGAGGTGAGAAACGCTCCGTACCGCAGGGTGACTCCCAAAAACTCCAAAGCTTTGTCGTCAAAGTTTTGGCGGGTGAACAAACCGATTAAAGGAGAAAGGATATTGTCGGTGAGGGAGGTGACCACACCCTGAAACGCTCCGCCGATGATGACGCCGACCGCCAGGCTCATGACATTTCCCTTCAGGGCGAAGGCTTTAAACTCTTGCAGAAACTTCTTCATATCTTTCTCCCTCCATGCTGTTTTTCATAACCATACCCGTCTTGCGCGGAGCTTTTTTCCATTATAAGCCATCTTTGCCGGAGAAACAATGTTTTCTCCAAAAAAGTATTATTTATTTTCCGGATAGATACGGCAAGCCGGAGCACGACCGTGGCGCTCCGGCTTATCCTTTTCATCGGTCAAAGGAAATTTACGTTCCCGCAAACATTTGGGCGGAACCGATTCGCACCAGGTTGCCGTCGGTTACCACTTCCACTCCCACGCCGATTTGAGCGAAGTTTTCGTTGAGCATGTTGGTGTAGTGGCCGGGGCTGCTGCGCAGCTCTTCGAACATATAGCGGGCGGCGGAAGTGGTGTCGTAGGCCGAACCGGTAAATTCCATATAGCTGACGTTTTCCCCGTGCCATTTGCCCGCGTAGGGGAACCCCACCTCGTCAAAGGCGGTGTAGTAGGAGGTTCCGTCGGGACGCGTGTGGGAAAGGTTGTCCAGCACTTCGGCCGCCCGGATGCGGGCCGCCCACTGCATGGTGTCCTCCAACTGGAGCGCCTGCCTGCCGTGCTGTTCCCGTTCGGCGTTAATCAGCCGAATCAGCTCCGATTCAAACAGCTGAGCGTCAATTCCCGACGCGTTGACGGCCACGTCGGCAGGCTTTGATTTCTCCGGCTGCGGGGAGGGGCCCGGGTTGTTATTGCCCGGCTGCTCCGTGGCGGGAGAATTGGGAGCAGGCGCGGAAGGGCTGTTGTTGGCCGGGGCTTGGCTGGATGGCTGTATAGGCTGCGCCAGCTCTACGTCCGACTCCACTTTTTCGGGAATCACAATGGCGGAAGATTCCATGGGCTCTTCCAACCGGCTGCTTTCCGATGGGGGAAGGGTGAAATAGGAACTTTCTTCTTCCACAAGCAGGGAAGATTCCGCCTCGTTCAAACCCTCTTTTTGCCGGCAGCTGACCAACACGGCCGCCAGAATGATGAACGCCAATAACCGTTTATACTTCAAGGACAAAGTTCCCCCTTGTTCTTGGACTTTCACAATATAATGTTGAGCTAAATTTGCTTAAGTTATACATTTGAGGAAATTTTTAACCCCTTTGACGCACTCTGTCCAAAGTTGCAACACTTCGACAAATTCCAGGCCTTGTCCCTATTATGATGGAAGGAGATGGATTATACAATGCTTCATCATCCGGTGCTTGGAAAGTATTTGGCTTGGAGTGAGTGGAATGCAGCATAGAACAGACGTGGCAAAATTATCGATTTCCCGATGGATTCGGCAGTTGGTGGAAACCTACGAAAGATGGTTCCGGATGCTGGGGGCGGCGGCCGCCGGATTTGTCATGGCCAACTGCTTTTTGTTTGGCAGCGTTTCCCCTTTCGCGGTGGCCTTTGCATCTTCCCTCAACAACGCCGATTCCATGGGGGCGGCGGCGGGCGCCGTGCTGGGCTACCTGTTGACCGGAAATCCCCTGGCCAACTTCAAGTACATATTGGCCCTGACGCTGGTTATCTGCGTCAAATGGCTGTTTGAAGGACGCTTTAAGGACAGCTGGAAGTCGGCGGTGGCGGTGCTCACCTGCTTTACCTGCCTCGGCGTCTGCGGCGTCGCCTCTTTCTTGCTGGGGAGCAGAACCCCCTACGACGCCATCCTCACCTTTGCCGAATTGTTTTTGGGGTGCGGCACCACCTACTTTTTTGCCCGCTCTTTGGAAGTGCTTCCCATGGGAATTCAGGGCGCGGGCCGAAGCGACGTCAGCTGCGTTGCCATCTCCGCCTGCGTTCTGCTCATCGGTTTGACCACCATTCAGGTGGGCGGGCTTTCGGTGGGGCGGATTCTGGCGGTGCTGTGCATTCTGCTGTGCGCCCGCTACGGCAGAGAGGCGGGAGGCGCCATCTGCGGCGTTGCGGCGGGCATGTCGGTGGGGCTGGCGGGGGGAGAATTTTCCTACGTCATCACCGCCTACGCCTTTGGAGGACTGGCGGCGGGCATTTTCGGGCAGATGGGGCGGATTGCCACCGCCGCTGCCTTTATTGTCATCAACACCGCCACCGCCCTGCTCACCATGGAATTTCAGCAAATCAACACCGCCATTTTCGAGGTGTTTGTGGCAAGTCTCGGTTTTGTGGCCATTCCGGGGAGTGTTGCCATCAAGTTGCGGCTTCACGATCTGGGGGGAGTTTCCCAGTGGGATACCTTTGCCCCGGCGGCTTTGGCCGAACGACTGGGGGATGTGTCCGCCGCCTTGCGGGAAATCGGCTCCACCACCCGGGCGGTCAGCGAGAAACTGGGAGCCCGGGAGGACACCAACTTTTCCGTCATCGCCGACCGGGTGGCCGAGCGGGTCTGCGCCCAGTGCGGGATGAAGACCAACTGCTGGCAGCTGCGCCGTTCGGTGGTGAGCGGAGCCTTTCAGGACTGCATTGCCTGGCTGCGTCGCTACGGGACCATTTCCCAGGAACAGCTGCCCCGCCACTTCCAACAGCACTGCTGCCGGATGAACGCGCTGACTTCGGAGCTCAACACCCAGTTCAACACCCTTTTGGCCCGGGACGGCGTCCAGCGGAAGGTGGCGAAGGTCCGCGCGGTGCTGGGGGACCAGTTCGAGGGGATGTCTCTGATGCTGGAGGAACTGGGGCAGGAGCTTTGCTCCGCCACCCCCATCGACTACCAAAAAAGCGAGCGGGTGAGGGACTACTTTGCCCGGCAAAACATCTCTATCCAGCGGCTCAGCTGTACTGTAGACCGCTTTGGGCGCCTGCGGGTGGTGCTGGTGGTGCCCAGTTATCAGGCGGCCCGCATGGTGGGCGGCAAAACGACGTTGGACCTCTGCGCGCTGCTGGAGGCGGAGTTTGACCCGCCCGAAGTGATTTCCAGGGATAAGGTCACCACCTTTTCCTTCTGTGAAAAGGCCACCTACTCGGTGGAGTTCGGAGCCTACCAGTTAGCCCACGGCGGCAACCGGCTTTGCGGCGACGCGTACGAATTTATCCCCAACCGGGGAGGCTGCGCCCACTTCCTTCTCTCCGACGGCATGGGCAGCGGGGGAAGCGCCGCCGTGGACTCCACCATGACCTGCAGCCTTCTGGCCCGCCTCGTTTCAGTGGGGGTGGGGTACGAAGCGGCCCTCAAGCTGGTCAATTCGGCCCTGCTGGTCAAGTCGGGGGAGGAATCCCTGGCGACGGTGGACGTCTGCACCCTGGACCTATTTACCGGACGAGCCAACTTTTACAAGGCGGGGGCGGCTCCCACCTTCCTCATCAAATCCGGCAAGGTGGGCTGCGTGGAATCCGCATCCCTGCCCGCCGGCATTCTCCACGGGGTCAGCTTTGAAACCAGCAGCGTCACCCTCCATGAGGGGGATATGGTGGTGATGGTGTCGGACGGAGTGACCAGCACCGGCGTGGACTGGATTAAATCGGAGCTGGCCGCCCTTTCCGGCGACGACGTGCAGCAGCTCTGTGAAAAACTGGCGGTTACCGCCAAAATGCGCTGCACCGACGGCAGGGAAGACGACATCACCGTGCTGGCGGTGGCGCTGCGCCGAGAATAATATTATTTAGACAATCTATCTTACAAACAGGACCATGCTCTTGCCGCAAAGAGCATGGTTTTTAATTTCTGCTTCGCTGGCTGAGATGTCAAATTTTTGATGAAACATGTACTTTCCATATTTTGCTCCTGATTGGACAAACTAGTAAAAAGCCGGTGATTTTATTAAAACCGCGATTTTTACGGGGTTTGCGGGCATTCATGGATAAATTGTGAACAATCTATAAAGATATTAAATTTTGAATGTTCCCCCTTGATTTTTCTCAAAAAATGGATAAAATAGAATTTGGCACTCAAAGGCTGCGAGTGCCAGCATGCCGGGCGGCGTTTTGCTGGTAAGATGTTCGCAGCATATCATCATTATCATCATCTATTAAGGGAGGAAATCAGAAATGACTATTAAACCGTTGGCCGACAGAGTCGTCATCAAGATGATGGAAGCCGAAGATACCACTAAGGGCGGCATTATTCTGGCAGGTTCTGCAAAAGAAAAGCCCTCCATTGCCGAGGTGATTGAGGTTGGCCCGGGCGGCATCGTCGACGGCAAAGACGTCGAGATGTACGTGGAAAAAGGCGATAAGGTTCTGATTAGCAAATACGCCGGCACCGAGGTCAAACTGGACGGCGAGGAGTACACCATTGTTCGCCAGAGCGACATTCTCGCCATTGTGGAGTAATTTCCAGTTTGCTTTTCACTCTTTTCACAGGGAACTCTACTAACGATATGGAGGTTATATAAATGGCTAAACAAATCACTTACAGCGAAGATGCCAGAAAAGCCTTGCAGGTTGGTATCAACAAGCTGGCTGATACCGTAAAGATTACTTTGGGACCCAAGGGACGCAACGTTGTTTTGGACAAGAAGTTCGGCGCTCCCCTCATTACCAACGACGGCGTCACCATCGCCAAGGAAATTGAGTTGGAAGACGCTTATGAAAATATGGGCGCTCAGCTGGTAAAAGAAGTCGCCGTTAAGACCAACGACGCTGCCGGCGACGGCACCACCACCGCCATTGTGCTGGCTCAGGCTCTTATCCGTGAGGGCATGAAGAACGTTGCCGCGGGCGCCAACCCCCTGGATATTAAGAAGGGTATTCAAATGGCTGTGGACGCCGCTGTGGACGCTATTCACAAGAACGCCAAGAAGGTTTCCGGCAGCGACGACATCGCTCGGGTCGCCACCATTTCTTCCGGCGACGAAGTCATCGGCAAGCTGATTGCCGAGGCCATGGAAAAGGTAACTGCCGACGGCGTCATCACCATTGAGGAAAGCAAAACGGCCGAAACCTACACCGACGTTGTGGAAGGCATGCAGTTCGACCGCGGCTACATCACTCCCTACATGGTCACCGACACCGAGAAGATGGAAGCCGTCATCGAAGATGCTTACATCCTCATCACCGATAAGAAGATTTCCGCTATTCAGGAGATTCTGCCCTTGCTGGAGCAGATTGTCCAGAACGGCAAGAAGCTGGTCATCATCGCCGAGGACGTGGAAGGCGAAGCGCTGTCCACCCTCATTGTCAACCGCCTGCGCGGCACATTTACCTGCGTAGCCGTTAAGGCCCCCGGCTTTGGCGACCGCCGCAAGGAGATGCTCAAGGATATCGCCATCCTCACCGGCGGACAGGTGATCAGCGAGGAGCTGGGCCTTGAGCTGAAGACCACCACCCTCAGCGACCTGGGCCGTGCCCGCGTGGTCAAGGTTTCCAAGGAGAACACCACCATTGTGGACGGCGCCGGTGACAAGGAAGCCATTGCCGATCGCATTAAGCAAATCCGCAGCGAGATCGAGCTGTCCACCTCCGACTTCGATCGCGAGAAGCTGCAGGAGCGTCTGGCCAAGCTGAGCGGCGGCGTTGCCGTCATCAAGGTTGGCGCAGCCACCGAAGTGGAAATGAAGGAAAAGAAAATGCGCATCGAGGACGCTCTCTCCGCCACCAAGGCAGCCGTGGAAGAGGGTATCGTGGCCGGCGGCGGCTCCGCTCTCATCGACACCATTCCCGCTGTCGACAAAGTTGTGGCTGAGACCGAGGGCGACATCAAGACCGGTGCCAAGATTGTCCGCCGCGCTCTGGAAGAGCCTCTGCGCCAGATCGCTGCCAACGCCGGTTTGGAAGGCTCCGTCATTCTGGACAAGATTGTTGCCCAGAAGACCGTTGGCTACGGCTTCGACGCTTATGCCGAGCAATATGGCGACATGATCAAGATGGGCATCGTGGACCCCGCCAAGGTAACCCGTTCCGCTCTGCAGAACGCCGCTTCCGTGGCAGCCATGGTTCTCACCACCGAAGCTCTGGTCGCCGACATCAAAGAGGAAGCTCCTGCCGGCGGCAAGAACAACATGGCAGATATGTATTAATCGGTTGCCCGACCGTTTCAACAACGCAAAGCCCGAAGTCTTATCAAGACTTCGGGCTTTTTGCTAATTTATTATAATGTATGGTTACCGCAAGGCCGCCAGAATGCCGTCCACAATTCCCTGGGCGGATTGCTGGATGACGGCGGGGTTGGTGAGATTTTCGTACTCGGCCGGGTTGCACATAAAGCCCAGCTCAATCAGCATGGAAGGGGATTGGGGCAGCAGGGTCACCCGGTAATATCCGTTTTTGGCGCCCAAATTGCGGCGGTTGACTTGCGCGGTATAGGTCTCAAGCAGTCGGGAGGCGGGCACGGCGGAGTGGGTGGTGTGGTAGTAAACTTCGGTGCCGTGGGCTTTGTTGCCGTCGCTGTTTTCGGCCAGGGAGTTGTGGTGAAGTGCCAAAAACAGGTGGGCGCCGCTTTCTTCAAAAGCTTGCAGCCGCTCGTCCAGAGAGCGGTACTCGTCCAACCGGGAGCGGGTGAAGACAACCTCCGCGCCCAAAGCCTCCAGCTTATCCCGGACCGCGTAGGCGTTGGCAAGGTTCAGGGTGTTTTCGTCGGGGCCGTCGGTGCCGGCAAAGCCCAAAGCTCCCGGGTCGTATCCTCCGTGTCCGGGGTCCAGCATAATTTTTACTCCCTTTAACGGAGTGGAGCCGGAGGAGAGGGCGGGCTTGTACTGGAAGCTCAGAACCAGGTCGTTGCCGTCAAACTGGACCAGGTGGCCCCAGTAAAGGCCGGGGTCTTTGAAGTCAAACACGTAGGTGACGCTGCTGTTTTTGTTGGCGGTGGCCGTCACCCCCGAAAAGAGGCGGGAGGAGGAGACGTTCACCGGCTGGGCGCCGTTAGTGTTGTAAACCGTAAGGACAAACTTGTTCCCTTCGCCCCGTCCGGACCGGTAGGCGGGAGGAGCAATGCCGTGGAAGATAAAGCGCTCCCCCTCCGGGCCGATGGAGGTGGAAACGGAAGTGATTTTGTTGCCGATGCGCACTTGCCCTTCGATGATTTCGCACAGGCTCTTGGGAATATACCCTCCCGAGTAAAGGCGATAATATTGATTATCCTCGGAATAGACGTAATCGGCGGCGCCGGTCCGCAGCTTTTCCCGGAAGATGCCGGGCATCTTCGGGTCGTCGTAAACCAGTCCCAGATAGGCGGTGACTCGAACGGCGATATAGCTTCCCTCGCCGGCGACAAACACATCTCCCTGAGACTGGTACTTGGTGGTTTTTCCCTTCCAGGTCAGGTGGTAGGTCACCTTGCCCACCTTGGTGGTGACCCCGGCGGGATAATCGGTGCCGACGGGAAGCTCGCCCCTATAGGTGGCGGGAATTCCCAGGGCGGCGTTGGCCACCTGCTGCAACGTGATGGTCTTGCCGCCGAAGGTGGCGGTGACGGTGGCTCCCGAAGGGGCTACGCACTCCACCGGCAGCTTGCCGCCCACCTGGACGCCCCCCTGCACCGCAGGGTACATGGAATTGGCGAGAATGACGTCGATGGGCTGTGTTTCCGGAACCGGCTGGCGGGTGATGGAAACGGTGACGGTTTTCTCCCCCTGGCGGACGGTAAAGCGGTTTTCACCCATCGCCAGCTGGACATAAACGCCCCACACCCCCTTGGTTCCCTGCCGCTCCACTTCCTGCCCGTCAAAGTAAAGGGGGGCGGAGGGGTTGGAGGTTCCCATAATATAATAGGAAGACATGGTGGTGGTGATGGCTTTGGCAGGCCGGCTCACCGCAAGGGTTTGGGGAATGGTCAGGTTAAACTTCGGAGTGGCGGGTTGTGACGTTACCGCCAAAGGGACAATGGCGGGCTCGAGGGATTCGGGCTTATCCAGCTCCTGGATGATGGGCTGCAATACCTCCGGCTGAGAGATTTTTTCCACCAGCGATTCCTCGGGAACCGAAGTTTCGGCGTCGTCCGGAAGGGAAGGGGATGCCGTGGCGGCGGGCCGGGATGCTTCTGGTACAGGTTCTGGCTGGGAGGCTGGCAAGGTGCGGGGGGCACAGGCTGTGGCGGTGAGAAGAATGGCCAGCAGCAGACAGAGTAGAGACATCCGCTTTGCGTATCTTGCTTTCATCTTCGCTCTCCTAAGTCTCCCAAAAGGGTATGTATGGGTTGGTTACAAGTCTATGAATAAGGAAAATTCTTCCGATTCCAGATGCGTTACTTCCAATGGGCGGCGAGGGACGCGCATGAGAGGATCGTATCGGAAGGCCCGGCAGGAAAAGTCCTCCTTCACCAACCCTTTTTTGGTGCAGATGCGCAGGTCTTCCGTCTCGGCGGGATAGGCGTGTTCGCAGTAGCGGCAGGCGGGCGGTATCCGGTTGCCGAACAGTTCTTCCATGGTAAATCCTCCTTTCATAAAGATTCTTAAGATACTTGCCGATATATATTATAACACAGTTTTCAGTGTAACACCTGTTGGAAGGAAAATTCATCGGCAAGCCTTTGGTTTGCCGCGTTGACTTCATCGTCAACCCTTAGTAATATGAGTACAGTACCCGGTGGTTTTGCGTTCTTATACCAATAGTGTGGCAATTGTCCGGATTTTGCTGCATGGAAGGAGAAGTTCCCCCACCGGGAAGAAAGAGCAGGATGCCTATGGCGGAAATCACAAAAATAACCAGCTCCATGATTCCCAAAGAAAATCTCAACTCCAGTCGCCCTATCACCGAACAGGCGGTTTATCTGCACCAGCCCAACAAGGTCAACAAGACCTTGCAGGACCGGGATGTGCGGGACAGGGAGGCGGGAGGTCAAGCGCTGCGGGAAACTTTGGGTCGAACCGCGGTGGCTCCGTTGTTGCGCGGCACCAACGACGTCATTCAGCAGATTCAAAAGGCGGTGGCCGTGCTTCAGATGGGCATTGCCACCTCCGACATCGTGACCACCGACCCCATGCGGGAGCTGCTCAGCTCTTTGTTTGTCCCGCCCCAACGCCTGCTGGAATTGCTGTTGCAACAGTCCCAAACCAACATCCTTTTCCGGGGAGAAGCCTTTGATGTCCTGCGGGACATTCTGGGGAGGTTCCCCGACAATTCCGCAGTGCGGGACGCTGTGATTAACCTCCTCAAAGTGTTTGAATACAACGTCAATTTGGATTATTCCGTCAAAGCCATCCTTTACCAGTGCGAAAACCTGCTGGATTACATGTTTTCGGGAGACAGGGCCCAGTTTGGGGACTACCTGGAGAAACTGGCGGACATGCTGATGCCGGACCACAACCCCACCAGCAGCGCCTTGGCCAGCGCCGGCCTGATGGATAAAGACGGCAACGTGCTGCTCCCCAACCCCGAAACTCCCGACCTGCACCCGGTGACCGGGAAGCCTCTGACCGAGGAGGAGCTGGCTTTGCTGGAGCAGGTGCGCCGGAACCCTGGCCTTTCCGCCTATTCCGGTTCCCGCCTGGGAATCGAACCCGCCGAAGCGGCCAAGGTGCTGAAGAACAACCTCCTCCCCCTGTTGGGAGAGGTGGTGGTCAAGTATCACCAGAGCGAGAGTATCCGGGATTTGGTGATGGTGGTGGTCCACAACATTGTCCGGGTGGACAAGGGCACCCCCCAGGCACTGGAAGAAGCGGTGAGCCGCCTCATCGATACCCTTTCCCGAGTGGCCAATCTGGGGGAAAATTTTTCCGCCAACCTCCACGAATCCCTGGTGCGGGACGCCAACCGGGCAAAACTTGCCGAAAATCAGGTGTTCGGCACGCTGGCGGACGTGGTTTCCAAAACCATCCACAACCCCGACTCCTCTCCTGTGGCCCTTCGTCAGGCGGAAAATCTGCTGCTTTCCCTGCTGCAGAATCAAAGCTCCATGATGAACGTGCTCCACTTTATTCTTCCCATGGAGACGCCCAACGGCCGGGTTTACTCCGAAATGTATGTGGACCCCGACAGCAACGAGCGCCCCAAAGGCGGCGGCGAGGAAGGCAAGTCCAGAAAAATCTTCCTCTCGGTGGAGTCGGAGTCCATAGGCTCCATGGAAATGCAGTTTCTGGAAAGCAACCACCGGGTGGAATTTTCCCTGTGGTGCGCCGAGGGGCTGGTGGAGCCCTTGCGCCGCATCAAGCGCTCTCTGGCGGACTTGATGCAGGCCCACGGCTATACCCTCACCGGGTTTGAGGTCAGCGAGCTGGTGAACCAGCACAGCATTGTTCAGGTCTTCCCCAAACTCCTGGACAGAAAGGTGGGCATCGATGTCCGAATCTGAGAAGAAAAAAGGACAGGGCAACATCCGCAGCATGAAGGTTGCCGCTCTCAAATACAACGCGGAAGAAAACGCCGCCCCGGTGGTGGTGGCCGCCGGCAGCGGCTATGT
>JAKPGH010000055.1 GCA_029550985.1 Bacillota bacterium | reverse complement strand
GTTTTGCAGCCCCACCGAGTTGAGCATGCCGGCGGGGGTCTCCCACATGCGGGGGCCGTAGTTGCCCTCTCGGGGATAAAGGGTCAGCCCTTTGGAGCAGATGCCCCCCAGCCGGGACACGTCCAGAAAGGGGGCGTATTCCTCCCCAAAACCAAAGGTGCCGGACGCCATGATCACCGGGTTTTTTAAGGGAACACCCAACAGAGTTGTCTCAAGGGTCAAAGTTGATTTCCTCCCCTCGGAAAACCGGGCCCTCTTTACAGGTGCGCCGGTTTTTGCCTTGATGGTCGGTACAGGTGCAGACCAGGCAGGCTCCCACACCGCAGGCCATGCGGTTTTCCAGGCTCACCCACACGGGGGTGCCGGAGACTTTGCACAGGTCCACCACCGCCTTCATCATGGGGGTGGGGCCGCAGCAAAGGACCGCGTCGTACTGCCCGGGGTCGAAAAGCTGGGTCACCAGCCCTTGTTGCCCCGCCACGCCGCTTTCGGTGGCGATATGTAGAGTGCGGCAATAGGGTGTAAAAGGCTCGTGATAAAAAGGTTGATGGGGGAATCCCAGACAGCAGTCGGGAGGGTTGCCTTGCTGATAAAGCGCCTTGGCGGCGGAAACCAGGGGGGCGATGCCGATGCCTCCCCCCACCAGAAGCACCCTGCCGGAAAGCTTCTCCAGCGGCCAGCCGTTGCCCAAAGGTCCGGTCAGGCGCAGATTGTCTCCCGGCCTCATGGCGGCAAGCTCGGCGGTGCCCTTGCCCACTACTTTGTAGAGAAAGGTAAGGGTGTCCCCCTCCTTCCGGCAAAGGCTGATGGCCCGAGGCAGCAAAAGGACGCTGCCCTCCCGTCGCAGCATATAAAATTGCCCCGGTTTTGGGGTGTGTAAGGCGGGCAGCTCCAGGGCGAACACATCTTCCCCCACCGGTTGATTGGAAAGAACGCTGACAATTTCAGATGGCATTTCTAATCTCATCCCTCATTCGGATGGCTTCGGCCCGAGCCGCCTGGTCAAAGGGCAGGCCGGCGTATTCCGGTTTTCGATAGGCAAGCAGAATCCCCCGGGAGGAGTTGACCACCCCGCCGTTGCCCTTTTGGAAGTAGTCTTTCAAGTCCTCCGCCTTTCCTCCCTGGGCACCGTAGCCGGGGATGAGGAAGAAGGTGTGGGGAAGGCGCTGGCGAATTCGCACCGTCTGTTGCCGGTTGGTGCAGCCCACCACCGCTCCGATGGCGCTGTAGCCGCACTCTCCCAGGAACTGTTCCCCTTCCCGCTCCAGCATGCGGCCCAGCTTCTCGGAAACGCTTTCCCCGTCGGCGGCGACAATGCCCTGAATATCCCCCGCCCCCGGGTTGGAGGTGGCCACCAGGGCAAAGATGCCTTTGTCCCCGGTTTTTAGGTAAGGGTAGTAGGGTTGCAGGGTATCCATCCCCATAAAGGGGTTGACGGTGATAAAGTCGGCCTCCAGCATTCCTTCCAAATGGGCTTTGGCGTACATTTCGGCGGTTTTGGCAATGTCCCCCCGCTTGACGTCGGCAATGACCAGCGCCCCCTTTTCCCGCAGGTACTGAAGGGTTTGGGCATAGGCCAAAAGCCCGTCAATGCCCAAGGCTTCGTAGTAGGCAATCTGCACTTTGTAAACGGCGGCCACATCCAGGGTAGCGTCGATGATTTGCCGGTTGAAGTGAACGATTTTTTCCCGAAG
>JAKPGH010000020.1 GCA_029550985.1 Bacillota bacterium | reverse complement strand
GAGTATTACACGTCTCGTTCCCATCATATCATTGTCAATGACGGCAGCTTGCAGAATTTGTATGCCCAGGTGGATCGGGTGCTGGATGAGCTGAAAAAGCTCGTGACCGGGGAGGGTTCATGAATCTTCGAAGAAAATCCGGCGTCGGCAGGTTTATTTTCCTGCTGATGGCAATCCTAATACTGGCTGGATGCACGCGTTTGGCAATACTGCATTTTTACCGCGCCGCCTATCCTGTCCATTATCGAGAAACGGTGCTGGCCTGCGCCAGGGAGCGGGGGCTGGCTCCGGAACTGGTCTTTGCCGTTATTCACTGTGAAAGCGGCTTTGACCATCAAGCGGTTTCCCATGTGGAGGCTCGGGGGTTGATGCAGATTACCGAGGACACCTTCGAGTGGGCCCGCTGGCGGATGGGGGACGACGAGGACAGAACCTTTGGCGATATGTTCGAACCCGAAACCAATATCCGGTACGGCACCGCCATTTTGTCGTTGCTGACGGAAGAATTCAAAGGGGAACGGGAAGTGCTGGCCGCTTACCATGCCGGTTGGGGTAATGTAAAAAACTGGCTGGCCAGGGAGGAATACTCCCGGGACGGCTCCACATTAGACTATATTCCCTTTGGAGATACCCGGGCCTATGTGGCCAAGGTGCTGCAAACCAAGAAGATTTACAGCCAACTTTATCAATTCTAAAATATGGTTACCCTTGACGGAATCCTTTCATCCATCGGTTTCGGTATTCCCACGTCAAGGGCAAATCTTTACGAATGTGTGCTGGAAAGGATGAGTGACCATGTCCGAACCGAAGAAAACTCCCGGGGAGCTGCTGGCGGAACAGCTGTGCTTAAAGCCGGAAAATGCCGGAATCCTCATGACAGAGGATGAATTAAAACAGGCTTTTGATTTTTGCGAGGGCTACAAAACCTTCCTGGACAAGGCTAAAACCGAACGGGAAGCGGTGGAATATACCGAGAAGCTGCTGCAGCAAAAGGGATTTCAGCCGTTTGACCCGAAAAAAACGTATCAACCGGGCGATAAGATTTATCTTAACAACCGGGGAAAGGCATTGATTTTTGCGGCCATCGGCAAGCGCCCTCTCTCGGAGGGAGTGCGCATTGTGGCAAGCCACATCGATTCTCCCAGAATGGACCTCAAGCAGCGCCCTCTTTATGAAGAGGCTCAGCTTGCCATGCTGAAAACCCATTATTACGGCGGCGTGCGAAAATATCAGTGGGTAACCATTCCCCTTGCCCTGCACGGCGTTATCGTCAAAAAAGACGGAACCACCGTAAAGGTTTCCATCGGCGAGTCGGAGGACGATCCCATTTTCTGCATCAACGACTTGTTGCCCCATCTTTCCAAAGAGCAGAACAAGCGTCCTCTCCATGAGGGCATCAAGGGGGAAGAGCTCAATGTTCTGGTGGGCTCCCTTCCCTTTAAAGACGACAAAGCCAGTGAAAAAGTAAAGCTTCGCATTCTCCAGATTCTGTTTGAAAAATACGGAATTGTGGAAGCCGAC
This sequence comes from Bacillota bacterium, assembly GCA_029550985.1. GTDB lineage: Bacteria > Bacillota > Clostridia > Oscillospirales > Ruminococcaceae > WRAV01. The sequence goes on along the minus strand of JAKPGH010000020.1, from coordinate 15,847 downwards.
TTCCTTTCCGCTGAGCTTACCCTGGTTCCCGCCTTCAAAGCTCGGGATTTGGGGTTTGACCGCTCCATGATTGGGGCCTATGGCCACGACGACAGGGTGTGCGCCTACACCTCCATCATGGCTTGCCTGGAGCATCTCCAACCGGAATACACCTGGGTAAATATCCTGGCCGATAAGGAAGAGACCGGCTCCGACGGGAATACGGGGCTCAACTCCCGCTTTTTGGAGCATTTCATACAGGATTTGGCCGGCACCCAGGGGCTGGAAGGCCGTCATGTGCTGGAGAAAAGCCAGTGCCTTTCCGCCGACGTCAACGCCGCTTTTGACCCAACCTTCCCCGATGTTCACGAGAAGAAAAACGCCTGTTATCTCAACTACGGCGCCGTCATGAGCAAGTATACGGGAGCCGGCGGCAAGGGCGGCACCAACGACGCTTCCGCGGAATTTGTCGGGCGGATCCGCCGCATTTTTGACGAGGCGGGGGTCATTTGGCAAACGGCTGAGCTGGGCAAGGTGGACGCAGGCGGCGGCGGCACGGTGGCCAAGTTCATCTCCCGGCTGGGAGCCGACGTGGTGGATATTGGCGTTCCCGTTTTGTCCATGCACGCTCCCTTTGAGGTGGTGGCGAAAACCGACGTCTATCAAGCCTACAAAGCCTTTGGAGCTTTTGTGTCCCACAAAGGGTAGCCATTATTTTGCAGCAGCACCTTGAATCCCCGATATAAACTTGCTATAATTGGAAAATTGCAACCCTCCTGCGTAAATGGCTGGGAGGGTTGCATCACTGATTTGCTGCAAGGGGCTTAGTATGAACATTGTGATTGTAGGAGACGGCAAAGTAGGATATAGTCTTGCCGAGCAACTTTGTAAAGAAGGGTATAACATTACCGTCATCGACAAAAACGCCGAGGCTCTGATGCACACCCAGGAAACATTGGACGTCATGGGCGTGCTGGGGAATGGGGCCAGCATTGCTGTGCAGAACCAGGCTGGAGTACCGGACTGTGACGTGCTGATTGCCGCCACCTCGGCGGACGAAATGAATATGCTCTGTTGTCTGACTGCCAAAAATCTGGGCGCAAAGCACACCATCGCCCGCATCCGCAATCCGGAGTATATGTCCCAACTTCAGACTCTCAAGGAGCAGTTCGGCCTTTCCATGACGGTCAATCCCGAGTTGGAGACGGCAAGGGAAATTGCCCGGGTCATCAAGTTTTCCCCGGCCCTGAAAATCGAAACCTTTTCCAAAGGGCGGGTGGAGCTGATTGAGTTTAAAATCAGCCAAAACTCTCCCATTGCCCATAAAAAGCTGATGGAACTGCCTGCCGCCACCAATACGCAGGTGCTGATCTGCGCCGTGGACCGGGACAATCAGGTGCATATTCCCGGAGGCGATTTTCAGCTGTTGCCGGGGGATCACATCCACATAACCGGAACCACCGGGGATATCACGAAATTTTTGCACTCCATTGGGGAAGACGGAATGCCCATTCGCAGAATTATGATTGTGGGCGGCGGTAGAATCTGCTATTATCTCTGCCACATGCTGCTGGAGGACCGGGGCATTGATATTAAAATTGTCGAAAAGAACCGGGACCGCTGCGACGAACTGTGCGAACTGCTGCCAAAGGTTACGGTTATCCACGGGGACGGTTCCGATATCGAGCTGCTGGAAAGCGAAGGCATGGACCAGATGGACGCCTTTATCGCCCTCACCGGCATGGATGAGGAAAACCTGATTATGTCGATGGTGGCATCCCACAAAGGCATTCCGAAAATTATCACCAAGACCGCGCGTTTCAAATATATGCCCCTGATTTCCAGAATGGGGATTGACACGGTGGTCAACCCCAAAAGCACCACAACCAGTCAAATTGTCCAATACGTGCGTGCCATGAGCAATGCCGAAGGTTCCAATATTATAACCCTGCACAAAATTCTGGACGGCAATGCCGAAGCCGCAGAGTTTGTCGCCACCGAAAAGACGAGACATTTGGATACTCCGTTAAAGAATTTGCGTTTGAAGGAAAACCTCCTCATTGCTGTCATTGTACGGGACGGAAAAGTTATTATTCCCCACGGTCAGGATATCATCCGAAAGGGCGACAGCGTTATTGTGGTGACCAGCGAGCACCGTTTGACCGACCTCAACGACATATTCCGCGATTGAACATGATGGAGAAATGGTTCTCCGGGAGCGTTATCACATATGAACCACAAACTAATTCTTCAATATTTGGGTAAGGTGCTTTCTCTCCTTGCCGCTTTTATGTTGTTGCCTCTGTTGGTGTCCCTGGTGAACGGCGATTTGATAGAAGCCCGTGGCTTTGTGTTCACCATCCTGATGTTGATGGCAGTGGGCATCCCCCTTGGAAGGCTCAAAGCTTCCACCACCAAGCTATACGCCAAGGAAGGCTTCATTATAGTGGCGGTGAGTTGGTTGGCGCTGTCGTTTTTCGGGGCGTTGCCCTTTTATTTCAGCGGTGCCATTCCCTCATTTATTGATTGCTTATTTGAAACTGTGTCGGGTTTTACCACCACGGGAGCTTCCATCCTGAGGGATGTGGAAAGCCTGTCTCCAGGCATCCTGTTGTGGCGTAGCTTTACCCATTGGATCGGCGGTATGGGAGTGCTGATCTTTTTAATGGCCATCATTCCTGCGGTGGCGGGAGACCGGGCGCTTCATCTGCTCAAAGCGGAATCTCCTGGCCATGACCCAGGCAAGCTGGTGCCTAAAATGCATCAGACTTCTATGCTGCTTTATGTGATTTACCTGGTACTCACTGTAGTTGAGATTTTGCTGTTATTGGCGGGGGGAATGTCTCCTTTTCACAGCATCATCACTGCCATGGGTACGGCTAGCACCGGCGGTTTTTCGTCCATGAACGCCTCCATTGCCGGATTCAACAGCCTTTACTGTGAAATTGTGGTTGCCGTATTCATGTTTTTGTTCGGCATCAACTTCAATATTTTTTATCTGCTCTTCATCCGCCGCCTGACAGGAGCTTTGAAAAACGAAGAATTGCGAGTGTATTTTGGCGTGGTGGTGGCTGCCATTGCCTTAATTACCATAAACTTAACTGGAACTACTTATCCAACCGTAGGCCAATCCCTGCGGTACGCTGCCTTCCAGGTGTGTTCCTACATCACCACTACCGGCTTTTTCAGCATAACCCAAATGAATTGGCCCCTCTTTAGCCGCATGATTCTTCTGGCTCTTATGTTTTTCGGGGGCTGTTCCGGCTCTACGGCAGGAGGCTTGAAAATTTCTCGAATTGTAATTGTATGGAAGGAAATCAGGCGGGCTCTCTTTCAAATCATTCATCCCCGTTCGGTGGAGATTGTCAAGCTGGACGGTAAGGCGGTGGATAAAGGTTTAGTGCACGGAGTTTGCGTATATTTTTGCCTTTGCATATTCCTATTTTTTAGCTCACTGTTTATCGTATCCCTCGATAATATGGACGTTGAAACCACAGTGTCGGCGGTAGCTTCCTGTCTCAACAATGTGGGGGCAGCCCTAGGCAAGGTGGGGCCCGGCGGCAATTATGCCGATTTTTCCCCGCTGAGCAAAGGGGTTCTTGCCTTTAATATGCTGCTGGGCAGACTGGAGCTGTATCCTCTGCTGCTGCTGATTTCTCCTCGTACCTGGAGGACGGTATAAAAATTATGTTGGTTGGAACGCTGAAGTTGACCTTTCATCTGCCTTGGGCCAATTCGCTGAAGGACAAGCGCATGGTGGTCAAAAGCATCTGCGCCAAGCTGCACAGTAAATTTTGCGTTTCGGTAGCCGAAATAGATAGTCAGGACGTCCACCGCACTGCCGTGCTTGGCGTTGCCTACGTGGCTTCGTCCACCTCTCAAATCGACAGTGTGTTGGACCATCTTCTTACTTGGCTGGAAAACAACTGTCCGGCCGAGCTTGTGGATATTCAGCGGAACATCCTGTAAAGGAGGATGCTGGTGAATCATAAAGAACGCTTTATCTCCATCTTTCAGGAGCAGATTAAAAGAGAAGGAGCCGACAAGCTGCTGGAATACCTGGCCGGGCCTTCCAGCGACTTTTTTACCGCTCCCGCTTCGCTGCGGTATCACGGGTCCTATCCCGGGGGCTTGGTGGAGCACAGCCTCAATGTCTACGATTGTCTGACCGCCTATCTGGAGCGGGAACGGGTCCGGGAGGTGTACGGCATGCGCTACTCGCCGGAGTCGGTTGCCATCTGCGGCCTGCTCCACGATGTGTGCAAGGTCAATACATACCGCCCCGGGTATCGCAACGTAAAAGACGAAAACGGTGTCTGGCAACAGGTGCCGTCTTATGAATATGAAGACCGTTTGCCTTACGGTCACGGGGAAAAATCCGTCTACATCATCAGCGGCTTTATGAGATTGACCAGGGAAGAAGCTTTTGCCATTCGGTATCACATGGGATTTTCCGGCATTGAGGACAAGCGGAGCATAGGGGAGGCGTTCGAGCGCTTTCCTTTGGCATTTGCCCTCAATGTGGCAGACATGGAGGCCACCTACTTTTTGGAAGGGAAACTGGACAAATAGCACAAGCATTTTGCTTTGAGTGGTTAAAATTCACCGGACGTGACATTGCTTCCTGTCGAAAAGTTGGGTATAATCGAAATGAAAGCACTTTCCTTGCAAGAGGGAATGGCGAAGATCCAGGCATTTTTTCAGGCGATGATTCAGGAGGTTACCAATGAAAGAAATTAAGACCATAGGCGTATTGACCAGCGGTGGAGACGCACCTGGCATGAATGCCGCGATTCGTGCGGTGGTGCGCACCGCTCATTATTACGGATTAAATGTCAAAGGCATTTTAAAGGGATATAAAGGGCTTCTGGAAAAGAACGCCATTGATATGCCTCTGCGCAGCGTAAGCGGAACCTTGCAGTCTGGCGGCACCATCCTGCACAGCGCTCGTTGCGCCGAATTCAGAGAGGACGCCGGAGTAGAACGAGCCAAGCAAAACTGCATTGAAATGGGCATCGACGGCCTGGTGGTAATCGGAGGAGATGGTTCCTTCCGTGGAGCCAGGGACCTTTCCCTCAAAGGCATTCCCTGTATCGGCATTCCCGGCACCATTGACAACGACATCCCCTGCACCGATTACACCATTGGTTTTGACACCGCCGTAAACACTGTGGTGGAGATTGTGGACAAGCTTCGGGATACCTCTCAATCGCACAATCGCTGTTCCATTGTCGAGGTGATGGGAAACGCCTGCGGAGACATTGCCCTTCACGCGGCTCTCGGCTGCGGCGCCGAAGCGGTTATGATTGCCGAGGTTCCCCATGACCTGGAGAAGGATGTTCTTGTCAAAATGGACGAGGCAATGCGCAAAGGGAAGACCCATTTTATCATCATTGTTTCCGAAGGGGTAACCGGCGAGCGGGCCAAAGACCGCAAGATGGACGCCTTCCAGTTGGCGCGGTATATTGAAGAAAAAACAGGGGTCGAAACCCGTGCCACGGTTATAGGCTATATTCAGCGGGGAGGAAAGCCTTCCGCCAAGGACCGCTACGTGGGTTCCATGATGGGCAACTATGCCGTCAAACTGCTGAAAAACGGCATTGGAAACCGGGTGGTAGTCATGCGGGACAATAAGATAATGGACTTTGATATTATGGAAGCTTTGAATATGACCAGAACGCCCGATTTGGAGCTTCTTCGAACGATTAACGAAATTAGCTGACAGCGGAAAAGAGGCTGAAGTTAAAAATGGCAACAAATTGGAGTGAGCGGCGCAATCTCACCATGTTGGTGGATTTTTATGAGTTGACCATGTCCAATGGCTATTTGGTCAACGGCCTTGGGGATAGGGTGGCTGTCTTTGACATGTTTTTCCGCAATATCCCCGATAACGGTGGTTTTGCCATCTTTGCCGGCTTAGAGCAGCTGGTGGAATACCTGCTCAATATGCGCTTTACCGAAGAAGACATTGAATATCTGCGGGAAAAGAAAATCTTCGATGAGGCTTTTTTGAACTATCTGCGGAATTTTGAATTTGCCTGCGATGTCTGGGCCTTCCGAGAAGGCACTCCCATTTTCCCCGGCGAGCCGGTAGTGGTGGTCAGAGGTCCGATTATCCAGGCCCAACTCATCGAAACCATGCTCCTGCTCACTCTCAATCATCAAAGTTTGATTGCCACCAAGACCAACCGGATTTTGAGAGCGGCTCAGGGGCGCCCCATTATGGAATTCGGCGCCCGCCGCGCCCAAGGATATGACGCGGCTGTTTACGGTGCCAGAGCTGCCTATATTGGCGGCTGCGTTTCCACCTCCTGCACGTTGGTGGACCGGGAGTTCGGCGTGCCGGCTTCCGGTACCATGGCCCACAGCTGGGTGCAGATTTTCGACAGCGAATACGAGGCTTTTAAAACCTACGCGCAGCTTTATCCCCAGGATTGCACTTTGCTGGTAGACACCTACAACGTCATCTCGTCCGGCATTCCCAACGCCATTCGGGTGTTTAACGAGGTGCTGACCCCTATGGGCTACCGTCCCAAAGCCGTGCGGATTGACTCGGGAGATATTGCCTACCTTTCCAAGAAAGCGAGAGCCATGCTGGACGAGGCTGGTTATCCCGATGTCAAAATTGTTGCCACCAACTCTTTGGACGAATACATCATACGGGATCTGTTGATTCAGGGAGCTCAAGTCGATTCCTTCGGCGTGGGCGAAAAGTTGATTACCAGCAAATCGGAGCCTGTCTTTGGAGGAGTGTACAAACTGGCTGCCTTGAAGGACGGAGACCGCTATATTCCGAAAATTAAGGTAAGCGAATCGGTGGAGAAAATCACCACCCCCGGTTTTAAGAAAGCCTACCGCTTCTTCAGCCGGGAAACCGGAAAGGCTATTGCCGATTACATCACTCATTACGACGAAGTGGTGGACGATTCTCAAAGCATTGAAATCTTTGACCCCAACGCCATTTGGAAGCGCAAAACGGTTTCCAACTTTGAGGCGGTCAGCCTTTTGGAGCCCATCTTCTTACAGGGCAAACTGGTTTACAATCTGCCTAAACTGCCCGAAATTAAGAGGTACTGCCAGGAACAAATCGACAGGCTTTGGGACGAGGTCAAGCGGTTTGAACATCCGCACCGCTACTATGTCGACCTTTCCCAAAAGCTGTGGGAAACCAAGCAAAAGCTCCTGCTGCAAAACAATTACCATTAACATTAATAGGGAAGTGACGCGTCTTGTCCATGGAATTGGCCAGACAACATCTGGCGAAGTTTGGCAGGGATGGAGACATCATCGTCCCGGAGGCATCCACCGCCACCGTCGAGGAGGCGGCTGCAGCTCTTGGAGTCATTCCCGCAAGGATTGCCAAAACCCTTGCCGTGTATGACCAAACAGGGGAAGGCGCCTTTATCATCGTGGTGGCTGGCGACGCCAAGCTGGACAATCAAAAGTTTAAAGCCCGATTTGGCTTCAAGCCCCATATGCTGAAAGGGGAGGACACCGAGCGATTGACGGGACATGCGTTCGGCGGCGTTTGCCCCTTTGGAGTGCCCGAAGGAACGCCGGTTTATCTTGACGTTTCCCTCAAACGCTTTGTAACGGTTTTCCCCGCCTGTGGCACCGGCAATTCCGCCATTGAGCTGACCCTGCCGGAGTTGGAGGAGTATTCCCTTTCGCTGGGATGGGTGGATGTCTGCAAAGACTTATAAAATGGCGAAAAGAGGCAATGGGATAAGAATAAAGTATGTGTAAACCATGTCTGATTCTTTAACTTATCCATCTTTGCTTGCATTGGGTGGTTGACTCAAGTATAATAATCCCAGGGCTTTTTTGCCCTGGGAATTTTTCTGAAAGGGGAGTAACAACATGGCCACGAATGACCGAAAAACCGTTCGGCTGCCACTGCTTGCGCTTCGCGGCGTGGTATTATTCCCCCAGATGGTGCTTCACTTCGACATCGGTCGAGAAAAGTCCATTTATGCTCTCAACGAAGCAATGAATCAAGACCGAATCATTTTTTTGGCGGCGCAAAAGGATATTAGAGATGAAGACCCTGAGGGGAATGACATATATCAAGTCGGCGTAGTTGCCGAAGTAAAACAGATTATCAAAACTCAAAATCATCTGCGCGTTTTGGTTGAGGGCCGTTACCGCGCCCGTATCCTTCGCATAGAAGAGGAAGAACCTTACTTTGTTGCCACGGTGGAGGAGTATCCGCTCAAATCCAGTCGCTCAACCAACCAAAAAATGATGAGCGCATTGATGCGGACCCTCAAGGATCTCTTCCAGGAATATAGCATGAAAACGCCCCGGATGAGCAAGGACCTTGTCTTTAACGCCCTTGCCGCCGAGAATCCGGAGTATCTCACCGAGTACATAGCTGCCAACATGCCCATCCATACCGACGACAAACAGATGGTGCTGGAAGAAAGCAGCGTGACCAAGCGGTTAAAGATGCTGATTCAAATTCTGGAGGAGGAAAATGAAATCCTCACTTTGGAACAGGAAATTCATGAAAAGGTTCGCAGCCAAATTGATAACAACCAGCGGGAATACTATTTGCGGGAGCAGATGAAGGCCATTTCTTCCGAGCTTGGGGATGGCGATTCCGCTCAGGAAGAAGTTTACGAGTACTACGACCGCATCGAAAAGCTCAAGCTGGACAAGGAAACGGCGGAAAAGCTCCGCAAGGAGGCGGACCGCCTGCTCAAAATGCCCTACAACTCCCACGAGGCGGGAGTCATCAAAGGCTATTTGGATACGGTTTTGGACCTGCCCTGGAATGTGTTTACCAAGGATAAAATCGATATCGAAAAAGCCAAGAAGCAGTTGGACAGAGACCATTACGGCATGGAGAAGGTCAAAAACCGGATTTTGGAGATGCTTTCGGTGCGGGCTTTGGCTCCCGACATCAAGGGCCAGATTATTTGTCTGGCCGGACCTCCCGGCGTGGGCAAAACCTCCATTGCCAAGTCCATTGCCAAGAGCATGGGGCGCAAATACGTTCGGCTGTCTCTCGGGGGCGTGCGGGATGAAAGCGATATCCGCGGTCACCGGAAAACCTATGTTGGCGCCATGCCGGGGCGGATTATCAATGCCATCAAACTGGCCGGTTCCCAGAACCCCTTGATTTTGTTGGACGAGATTGACAAGTTGAGCAACGATTTTCGCGGGGACCCTTCCGCCGCTTTGCTGGAAGTGCTGGACAGCGAACAGAACTACGCGTTCCGGGACCACTACATCGAGGTCCCCTTTGATTTGAGCCACGTGCTCTTTATTGCCACCGCCAACGATTTGGGCAATGTGCCTCAGCCGTTGCTGGACCGCATGGAGGTCATCCATCTGACCAGCTACACCCGGGAGGAGAAGTTCCAGATTGGCAAGCGGCATCTGGTGCCCAAGCAGCTGAAGCGTCACGGCTTGACGGCGAAACAGCTTCACATTGCTCCCAGCGCCATTTACGCCATCATCGATTACTACACCCGGGAGGCCGGTGTGCGGGGATTGGAGCGGGAAATCGCGTCCCTTTGCCGCAAGGCCGCCAAAATGATTGTGTCCGGCGAGGCGGAGAAGGTCACCGTGACCGACAAGAACATCCAGAGCTTTTTGGGCGGCCATAAGTACAAGCAGGAAATACTGGCAGACGACGGAGAGCCGGGTTTGGTCAACGGCCTTGCCTGGACCAGTGTGGGCGGCGAGATGCTGCAGGTTGAGGTGGCGGTGCTGGAAGGCTCCGGCAAGACGGTTCTGACCGGCAGCTTGGGAGATGTGATGAAGGAATCCGCCCAGGCGGCCATCAGCTATATCCGCACCTGCACCGACAAGTACGGCATCGACAAGGATTTTTACAAAACCAAGGACATTCACATCCACGTGCCGGAAGGGGCGGTGCCTAAGGATGGTCCTTCGGCGGGCATTACCATTTGCACGGCGGTGGTCTCCGCTTTGTCGGGCATCCCGGCCCGGAGCGATGTGGCTATGACCGGTGAAATGAGCTTGCGGGGGAGAGTGCTTCCCATCGGTGGCCTGAAAGAAAAGACCATGGCCGCTTACCGGAACGGCATTAAAACCGTCATCATCCCGGAGGAAAACAAGGTGGATTTGGAAGAACTGGACCAGGTCGTCAAGGACTCCATTCACTTTGTAACAGCGAAACATATCAAAACCGTGCTGGACACCGCTCTGGTCCGAAAATTTGTCCCCGTCAAGGAGCATGCCAACGAAGCTTCCAATATGACGGCAGGAACCCTGGAATATCGGGAAGAGGACGAAAAGCGGGGAGAGCCGCTGATTGCTCATTAATTCCAATTGTTGCATAGTATAGAATCGTGGACCAATTGCGTTCCTTTAAGAAAGGAGGTCCCACCCATGAATTTCCACAATATCAAATTTGAGGCCTCCTATGGCACCAAAAATCAGCTTCCTCCCTCCGACCTGCCGGAGATTGCCTTTGCCGGCAGGTCCAATGTGGGAAAAAGCTCTATGATCAACAAGATTTTTAACCGCAAATCCTTGGCGCGGGTCAGTTCGGTGCCGGGCAAAACGGTGACCATCAACTTTTTCCGGCTGGATGAAGTGCGATTTGCCGACCTTCCCGGTTACGGTTACGCCAAGGTTTCCCACTCAGAAAAGGCCCGCTGGTCGGATTTGATGGAGGGTTACTTTAATTCGGGACGGAACCTGAAGATGGTCTTTTTGCTGTTGGATATGCGCCATCCGCCGTCCGACCATGACCTGATGATGCTTGATTTTTTACGCAGCAGCGGGTATCCCTTTACCATCGTACTCACCAAAGCGGACAAGTTGAGCCGAACGCAGCAGCAAGCCCGGCTTGCGGACTTTTCCCGGGAAATACCGGATGCCGACGGTTTGCAACTGATTCCTTTTTCCGCCAAAACAGGGGAGGGAGTTGCCGAGCTGCACGCCATCATCGAACAGGTGAGTCTTTCCAATATGTGATTAGGTTGAGGAGTGTTGCAAATGTTTGTATCGGACGCGCTGGGAGTCAATCAATTGGACCATCTCACCATTGGTGGAGCTGATACCGTTGAGTTGGCGGCAGTTTACGGCACCCCCTTGTATGTCATGGACGAGGAGCTAATCCGGAAAAACGCTAGAGCTTTTCGGGAAAGCATTGAGCAGTATTATGATGGAAACGGCCATGTGGCCTTTGCCAGCAAGGCTTTTTGCTGCAAGGAAATTTGCCGTATCATGCAGCAGGAAGGCCTCTGGCTGGACGTGGTGTCTGGCGGAGAGCTTTACACTGCTTTGTCGGCGGGTTTTCCGGCGGAGAACATTGTATTTCATGGAAACAACAAGTCGGTGGAGGAGCTGGCCGAGGCTCTGAATAAAAATGTCGGTCGCATTGTGGTGGACCATTTCTTCGAGTTGGAACTCCTCAATCAACTGGCTTTGGCGGCGGGAAAGACGGCGGATATTATGTTGCGGGTCAAGCCCGGTGTAGAGGCCCACACCCATTCCTATATTCAAACCGGACAGATTGATTCCAAATTTGGCTTTGCTTTGGAAACAGGAGAGGCTTTGGAGGCCATTCGCCAGGCCATTTCTCTGCCCAACCTCAACCTGCGGGGTTTGCACTGCCACATTGGAAGCCAGATTTTTGAAATTACCTCCTTTACCATCGCCGCCCGGGTAATGCTGGGGCTGGCAGCTCAGGCCAAAAGCCAACTAGGCTGGGAGATGCAGGAACTGAATCTGGGCGGAGGCTTCGGCATCAAGTACCTTTCGGAACATACCCCCACCGCCTATGAGGATTACATGAAGGCGGTTTCCCGCACCATTCGGGATACCTGCCGTCAGTTAAATCTAGCCTTGCCCTGCATCATGATTGAGCCGGGCCGCTCCATTGTCGGTTCCGCTGGTATCACCCTTTATACCATTGGAGCCATTAAGGAAATCCCGGGTATCCGAACCTATCTTTCGGTGGACGGTGGAATGGCGGACAATCCGAGATATGCGCTGTATCAAAGCGAATACGAGATGCTGCTGGCCGCCCGAGCCACCGCTCCCAAAACGGAACGCTATACCGTGGCGGGAAGATGCTGCGAAAGCGGGGATTTGTTGGGCAAAGACATCCCCTTGCCCAAATCTCAGGTAGGCGAGGTGCTGGCGGTGCTGGCTACCGGCGCTTACAATTATTCCATGGCTTCCAACTACAACCGGCTCCCCAAACCTGCCGTCGTCATGGTCAAGGGCGGGAAAGCCCGTGTGGTGGTTCGCAGGGAAACTTATGAGGATGTTGCTTCTCACGATATTTAATCCGAATGCTTTACAGCGCTAAAGAATCGTGATAAAATAAGCTTGGAATGCCAATAATTGTCACAGGACCTCTATTAACATCGAAGGAGTATATAGATTCATGCGAAACAGGCTGGAGCAGCAAAGTTTGGAATACCTCTACAAGGCGCTCCTTTCTTTGGAAACGGAAGAAGAGTGCGAGGCCTTTTTGGAAGACCTTTGTACCGTACAGGAGCTGAAGGCTCTATCCCAGCGGCTGCAGGTTGCGCGGTTGCTTCATCAGCAAAAGGTTTACAACGAAATTGTGGCGGAAACCGGTGCCTCTACCGCCACCATCAGCCGGGTAAACCGCAGCCTCCATTATGGAAAAGACGGTTACAAGCTGGTGCTGGAGCGTTTGGAACATTGAGCGGCTATCGATATTTTTCCCGGTTTTACGACGCCCTGACCTTTAATGTAGACTATTCCGCCCAGGCAAAATTCTTTGCCGGGTTGATTGAGGAGCACGCCCATCGCCCGGTGGAACTGGTGCTGGACTTGTGTTGCGGCACCGGAAGTTTGAGCCGGGAACTTTCCGGTAGGTGGGAGATGATCTGCGTCGACGCCTCTCCCGAGATGTTGAGCATAGCGGCATCCAAGGAATATCAGAAACAGCCCTTGTTCCTCTGCCAAAAGGCAGAGGAACTTGATCTGTACGGCACTGTCGACGCCTGTATCTGCGCTCTGGACAGTCTCAACCATCTTGCGGGACTGGACGCGCTGGAAGCAGCCGTTGGAAAAGTCAGCCTGTTTTTGGCGCCGGGGGGCGTCTTTGTCTTTGACCTCAACACCGAATACAAGCACCGGAAAGTGCTGGACAGCAACGTTTATGTCTACGAAACCGAAGAAGTGTACTGTGTTTGGCGTAACGACTGCCGTGCCGACGGCAGCGTCGAAATCACGCTGGACTTTTTTTCGGCGGGGTACGACGGTTCCTATACCCGGTACAGCGAGTGCTTTACTGAGCAGCTGTTTTCTCACCGGCAGGTGTTGGAGATTCTCCAGAAAACCGGGCTGGAATTTGTGGCGGTGATGGGGGAGAGCTCCCGCAATCCGCCTACCGAAACCGATGAGCGGGTGATTTACGTTGCCCGCAAGCCTTTGTGACAATGCACTGGAGTCTCCCGTTAAGTGGGAGGCCATTGGGAGAAGAATTTATGGGAGTAATTGTATCAGCCATTTCCAAAAACGGCGGGGTCTTTTGCCACGCCATTGATTCCACCGATATCTGCAGCCGCGCAGAGTCCATTCATCACACCTCCGCCACCGTGACGGCTGCTCTGGGGCGGCTGCTGACCGCCTGTTCCCTGATGGGGTCCATGCTAAAGGATGAAAAGGCCTCTCTTACGCTGCGGCTGCAGGGGGACGGCCCGGCAGGTTCCGTCATTGCCGTCTCGGACAGCCACGGCAACGTGCGGGGTTATGTGCAAAATCCAATCGTGGAGATTCCCCTCAATGCCAAGGGTAAACTGGATGTGGCCGGAGCGATCGGGAAAAACGGCAGCCTTTTTGTGATGAAGGATTTTGGATTTGGAGACCCGTATATTGGACAAATTCCCCTGGTATCGGGAGAAATTGCCGAGGACATCACCAGCTATTATGCGATGAGCGAGCAGATTCCCACGGTCTGCGCTCTGGGCGTTTTGGTGGCGCCGGACCTTACGGTTTTGGCGGCAGGAGGGTTTATCGCCCAGCTGTTGCCCGGTGCGGAAGACGATATCATCGATGCTCTGGAATCCAATGTGATGGGGCTCCCACCCGTTACCACCATGCTGCGGGATGGCTTGACGGCCCAGGATATTGCGCAGCGGGTTTTGGCAGGACTTGAGCCGGAAATTTTAAGCTCGTCTGAAGTGGAGTACCGCTGTAACTGCAGCCGGGAGCGGGTTGAGCGGGCCTTAGCCACCTTGGGTCGGAAGGAACTGGAGGCCATGGCCGCCGAACAACCTGTCACCGAAGTGGATTGCCATTTCTGCAACAAGAAGTACCGCTTTAGCCCCATTGAGTTGAAGGCGATTATTGAGCAGTCCTTGAGCTAACTAGTAGGGTCTCGATTAATTTGCCGGAACCTGAAATCCAAAACTGCAAAAACAGCTGACAAGGATTCATCCTTGTCAGCTGTTTTTATCTTGATTATAAGGAATTTAGAGCAACAAACAGATAAATTTGCAAGAAGCATATCAGGAACCTGCAAGGATGATTTTTTCTATTACCCCAGTTTGTCGCCCTTTTTGACAGGCTTATCGGGGGTAATCAGCACCACGCCTTGCTCCGAATAGGTTCCCAGCACCAGCGCTTCGGATAGAAAGTCGGCTATCTGCCGGGGAGGAAAGTTCACCACGGCCAGGACCTGCTTGCCCGGCAAGTCTTCCAAGGAGTAGCATTGGGTAATCTGGGCGCTGGACTTTTTGATACCCAACTCTTCGCCAAAGTCCACCCACAACTTGTAGGCAGGTTTGCGGGCCTTTTCGAAAGGTTCCGCTTTGACAATTTCTCCTACCCGAATGTCCAGCTTAAAAAAATCTTCAATGACCGCCATATGATCCTTCCTATTTAATCGAAGTGACGTTTTATATCAAAGCTACAGATGGGGAATGACCACCTTGGCGCCGTCAATGACATGGATGGTTACCGGTATCTGGTAAACTTCCTCAATGTTGGCCGCCGTGATGATTTCCTCGCCGCCGTAATCGTAGATTTGATGGTCTTTGAGCAGCAGGAATTTCTGGCAGTAACGCAACGCCAAATTCAGATCGTGGATGACGATGATGACGGCAATTTGATGCTCCCTGCTGATGCGAGTCACCAGCTCCAGCACCTCGTGCTGATTGCGTAAATCCAGGTTGCTGGTGGGCTCATCCAGCAGCAGAATTCTGGGCTGCTGCGCCAATGCTCTGGCCAGCATCACTTTTTGCTGCTCTCCGCCGCTTAATTCGTCCACATAGCGGACCGCCATGTCCTCCATTCCCATCTTTTGCAGGATGCTGGCCACTATTTCTTCGTCCTCTTGCCGCACCCCCCATTTGATATAAGGCTTGCGGCCCAACATCACCATGTCGTATACCGTCAGTCGGCTGTTTTGGGTTCCCTGGGCTACAAAAGCGATATTTTGGGCGACGCGGCTCAACGGCATATTTAAAATATCTTCCTTACCCACATAGACCGTGCCTTTTTGAGGGGATAAGATGCGGTTGAGGCATTTGAGCAAAGTGCTTTTGCCGGCTCCGTTGTTGCCCAGAATCGCCAAACATTCGCCGGGCTGGGCTTCAAAAGCAATTTTCTGTAAAATGGGGTTGGAACTGCTGTACCGAAACTCCAGGTCCTTCACCAGCATCATGATTTCTTACCGCCCTTGAACAGAAGGTAGAGGAATAAGGGCGCTCCCAGGAAGGAGGTAATGGCCCCGATGGGGAGAATCACCGGCGAAATCACCGTTCGGGCGGCAAAGTCCCCCAGAAGCAGCAAAATGGACCCCATGACGGCGGAGCAGGGAAGGAGATAGGTATGGTTGTTGCTCACCACTTTTCGGACAATATGGGGCGCCACCAAACCGATGAAGTTGATGATGCCCAGATAG
>JAKPGH010000011.1 GCA_029550985.1 Bacillota bacterium | reverse complement strand
AAAGCCTCCGCCGACGCGCTGGCAACCAAGGCGGACGCCTCCCACATCGCCCGCATTGACGGGGAGCTGGCGAATTTGTCCGCCGCTTTGGAGGAAAAGGCCTCCGCCGACGCGCTGGCAACCAAGGCGGACGCCTCCCACATCGCCCGCATCGACGGGGAGCTGGCGAATTTGTCCGCCGCTTTGGAGGATAAAGCCTCCGCTTCTCAAGTGGCGGCCTTAACGCCCCGCATCTACTCGGTCCAACTCACCGCCCAGGGCTGGAGCCAGGACGAAGACGGCTTCCGCCACCCGGTGTTCCTTCCCGTTGTGGATGGGGAGCAGGCGGATTTTTCCGCTCCTATGCCGGTGCTGCATCAATTGGCCCAAAAGGGGATTTTAGTCTGCTTTGAAAACCATGACGGAGTCCTTTCCGCCGTGGCCAGCGGCCAACCGGACTTTGATTTTACGGCGCAAGCCACCGTCTACAAGGTGGTGTCCGCCCTATGATCACCCGAGGAAAAGCAGGCCCCGCCTGGGTTGCCGTCCCTTCCCCGAAACTGGAGTTGGGGAGTTTGGACATCGGCTCTCTGGTGCAGGTGCCGGTCAAAGCCCCCTTTCACAGCTTGTTTGGAAAGCATTTGGTGTTCCGCATTGCGGACCAAAACCACGCCGGCTATCCGGCCGACTCCGTCACCCTGATTGCAGACTGCGCCATCTTTGCCATGTGCTTTGACGCCGCCGAGCCGCAGAACCCCGACCCCTACCGCAAGCTGGACGGCAGCAACCGCTACATTCACTCCAACATTGCCCGGTGGCTCAACAGCAACGCCCCTGCCGGGCAATGGTACCAGCCCGCCCATCCCTATGACGCCCCTCCCATTCCGGAAAATGTTTACCTGGACAATCCCAGCTACCATCTGCCGGGCTTTCTGCATATCTGGGAGGAAGGATTGGCGGCAAAGCTTCTTACCACCAATGTGGTGGTGCGGCGATGCGAGGAGGACGGCAACGGCACCGATGTGGTGGAAGCCAAAGTGTTTTTGCCCAGCAGCGCCGAACTGGGGCTGGGGAAAGAAGGCGGCGTCGCGGAAGGGAGCCTCTTGGCCCTGTTTGACTGGTACGACTGGGTCTGCTACTACACGCCGGAAGCCCTGGCCAACTGCAGCAACCTTCCGGAAGACGAACCCGCCTGCTGGTGGCTGCGCACCCCCACCTACTACACGCCCAACGAGGTGCGGTATGTCGATTCCTACGGGATTCGCCTGTCCACCATCGCCAACTACTCCGATACGGGAGTCCGTCCCGTGTGCAATCTGCCCGCTTCCACCTGGGTATCCCCTCCGGATGAAAAGGGCGTTCACACCGTCCTTTCGTAAATCTTGCAAAAAAGAAGCCCGCGTTTTTTTCAACGCGGGCTTCTTGACATCCATTTGCAATCTCCGGCTGATGCAGAACAACCAAACAGAGAGAACCGCGCAGTGTTTTAGTTCAATGTTGGTGGTTCTACGATGCGAGTGTCGATTGTTATTCAACGGCCGCTATGGCTTCCACTTCGCAGAGAACGCCCTTTGGCAGTTCCTTGACAGCCACACAAGAGCGGGCGGGCTTGTGGTTGCCAAAGTATTTGGCATACACCTGATTAAAGGCGGCAAAATCCTTCATATCCGCCAAAAAGCAGGTGGTTTTGATGACGTTTTCAAAACCGATGCCATTGGCTTCCAAAATGGCGCCAAGGTTGCGCAGTACGCGGTCCGCCTGGGCGGTGACGTCCTCTCCCGTCACTTCCCCTGTGGCGGGGTCGAGAGGAATCTGCCCGGAGGTAAACAGCATATTTTGAAAGCGAATGGCCTGGGAATAGGGACCGATGGCAGCCGGCGCATTGGGGGTATTGGTGGGAATTAGCACGGTAAAACACTCCTTCCGATTTCAAATACTGTGATTTCTAACTGACGGAAAAAACACAATCAATAAAATCCGCAAAAAATGCCGGAGATTAAAGTATACAACTGGCTGTAATTGTGCTATACTTATTACATATGCAGGCAGTCCACCGTCCACGGCAACGGTGCGATTGCCTTATTGCAAGACGAGAGGATGAAGCAGATGGCCGGAAAAGAAACCAACAAAAAGATGCTCACCTATAAGGGGAAGCCCTTAGTGCGCAGTGGCAATACCATTTATTATGGAGATATGGCGGACGAATACGTGGCCATGCTGCAAATACTGGAAACCAAGGACTTTCAGGGTCTTGAAGTCTCCAAAAAAGTGACCGTACAGATTTTATCCACCAACCCCGAGTTGCGGCTCAAAGAGCGGATTAAGAAAAAGACCGAGAAAAACAATCTGTACGACGCTTTAAAAATCGCCTCCATCTGGTTGGAGCGGATGTTGGAAAACCCCGACGGCGAAATGATAGAGTGAGCATCAGGCTCCCGGTTGATTCCGGGAGCTTTTTGGTTTGTCTATTGCCTGACAGTCCCCATCCGGGAAGAACTGCCCTCCTTTGGAGAGGGCAGTTCTTCTTTCACCGGATAACGGCTACCGCTTCCCCTTTCTTGCAAGAGAAGGTCAGCGGGTTTTTCCAAAGGAATGGTTAATATTTTGAATGTGGGAGGCTGGAGAGTAATCGGACACCGGGTTGCCCACAAAGTTGGCGTCGGTCAGGCCCTCCAGCGCCGCAATGGGTTCCAGGTCGGAAATTTTGTTGTCGCTGGCGTCCAGGAAGGTGAGCTGGTCCAGATTTTTTAAGGGGGTAAGGTCCTCGATTTGGTTGTGGCTGATATACAGCTCCTGCAACTGGGTAAGCCCCGCCAATGGGGCAATATCCCGAATTTGATTGTATTGCAGGGACAGCAAAACCAACTGGTCCAACTCCGCCAGAGGGGTAAGGTCGGAAATGTGATTGTTGTAGAGGAACAGATATTTCAGGGTTTTAATTTCCTTCAGGGGGGAAAGGTCGGTGATGTCGTTGGCGTACAGGCTGACGGTGGTAAGTCCCTTCATCTCTTTCAGGGCGGAAATGTCCCGCACCTGATTGTAGCCTACCGTCAGGCGGGTCAAATTCTTGAAATGAACCACGTCGTCCAACGAGGTGATGTTGCCCCGCTGGGTATAGGTTACCCCGCCGATGGTGTAGCCGTCCACTCCGTTGATGGCGTAAAGGTTACCCTCCACGGAAGCGTGGTCCCCGCCTAAGATTTTCAGGTTGGTAATCCCCGCCAGATCCGCTTCGCTGATGGGGCCCTGAGGCTTGTTCAGCGCCAGGCGCACCATGCTTTCAAAAGCGGGGTCTTTCCACTGAATCGGCTCGGTGGAAAGAGCGGCAGGGGCTTTGCCTTCTTCGTCGGGGATTTGAGGGTCCAGCTCCGCCAACCGCTGGGAAAGCCGCTCGTCCCGGGTTTCCTTATAACCCACCGACAGTTTGCCCAAAGCGCCTTCCAAATCGTTGGTGGCCACCAAACCATCCGCCAATCCCAAATAAGCTTCGGGCACCAGCTCGTTGCTTTTAATGAGCTTTTCGTAGGTGGCAATGGCCTTTTCGTACTGCTCTTCCGCCATGTACTGCCGGGCCTTTTCCATCAGGCGGTCGGGCTGATTCCAGCTTCGGGTTAGCAATATGGCGCCGATGCTTCCCACCAGAATGGCCCCTCCCGCCGTCAAGCCGATGATGAGCTTTTTGCGGCTGGAGCCATCCTTTTGGGGGGCTTTCTTGGCCGCCTTTTGCTTTTTGGCTTTCTTGGGGCGAGGCTTTTTGGGCGCCTTTTTCTTGGCCGGCTTTGTTTTTGGGGGAGCGGGGGACTCCTCTTCTTCTTCGGCTTCCACACTCACTTCCCCCATGCCGCCCACCCGGGTTACCACCAGGCGATAGCTCAGCAGGTTTTTCAGTTTACTCTTTAACCCCTTTTGGAACTTTGCCTTGGCGGGCTTTGCCTGCTCCTGCGGAGCGGAAGGAGGGTTGGGCGCAGGGGTAGGTTGTGCCGCGGCCTGGGACTGGGGAGCGGCCGCCGGCGCCACCGACTCGAATAAATCCGTTTGAATGGCAGGAGGCAGAGGAAAATCATCCAACGAAAAATTCAGCGGGTCAAAATTCTGGGAGGGCTGACGCTCTTCCAAATTCAGCACATTGATTGGGGAAGCGGGGCCCTGTCCCATCGAGGTGGCGCCCCCCGCCAGCAGTTCCGATATTGGCTTTTCTCCGGCGGCAGGCGTTCCGCTCTGCACCGGGGTGTCGGCCCCTTCGTTTTGTTGCAGCAAGCTATTCAGCCTCCTTAACTTCACAGTCACGAATCCCGTGTTGGAACCGCAGCCCTGCCCAACCGCAAAAAGCCTTTAGACCCATTGTACGCGGCTGCCCCGGGGGGAAGTCGCAACCTCCAGCCGGGCGGGTATGTAGTTGCGCAGTTCCTTGACATGGGAGATGATTCCCACCATTCTGCCCTGCTGCCGAAGGGAGAGCAGGGTGGCTATGGCGCTTTCCCGGGAGCGGTCGTCCAGCGTGCCGAAGCCTTCGTCAATAAAGATGGCTCCCAGATTGACGCCTCCGGCGTGAATCTGCACCACGTCGGAAAGCCCCAGGGCCAGCGCCAGGGACGCCTTAAAGCTCTCCCCTCCCGAAAGGGTGGATACATCCCGGCAGGTGCCGGTGCGCTGGTCCAGGACGTCCAAATCCAGACCGGCGGTGCGGGCTTTGGCGGTCTTGCGCCGCAGCCGAAAGCGGGAATCGGTCATTCTGGCCAGGTAAATGTTGGCCAGCTGAATGATTTCTTCAAAATAAGAGATGAGCAAATACCGCTCAAAGGAGACGTAGGGAGGACGGCTGCCCTTGGCCAGCCCCGAAAGCTCCTTCACAACGCCGTAGCGCTCCGAAAGGGAGCGGGTGCGCTTGTGGAGCTTTTCCAGCTCCTCCAGGCAGCTTAAGGAGCCGCTGATGGTCATGGCAAGGCGGGCTTTCTCCTCCCGCTTTTGGGTGATTTCCTCCCCCAGGCGGTTCCATCGCTGCTCCAACGAGGCGATGTCATAGCGCTTAGCGCCTGCCGTTTCCTCCCGAAGCTGCTCCACCTGGGCTTTGGTGGCGCTGAGTCCGGAGGCAAATTTTTGAACCGCCTCCTCCAACGCCCCAATCTTGGAAATCTGAGGGAGAAGGGCCGCATACTCCTCGTAGCAGGCAAACTCTGCTTCCCGCAGCCCCCGCTGAAACGCCCCTTCCAGCTCCTCCAGCCGCTTGGCGGCGGCCAACCATCCTTCCCGGGCGGCCTTTTCCGCCGCCTGCAGGCGCTCCAGCTCTCCTTTGGCTCGGTTAAACTCCTCCATAAGATTATCGTACAAATTCTTCTTTTCTTGAGCCAAAGAAAGCTGAATTGCTTTTTGTTCGGCCAAAACGGCGGGATCTTCCCCGCTTTCGGCCTCCAGCACCGCCTGGTGGGCGGCCGCTTTTTCCCGCAGCAAAGCCGCCTCCGCCTCCAGCTCCTCCCGGCAGGAGGCAAGGTTGTCCCGCTCGGCTTCGACGAGCCTGGGATGGGCTTGCTCCTCCTCCTTTTGCAGGGCCAGCAGCTCCTGCAACTGCTTTTGGGTGTCGGCTTTTGCGGTTTGAGGCTCCAGGCCCAAGGCTTTGGCCTGAAATGCCGCCTGGTCGGCAAGGGCCGCGAGCTTCATCTGCGCCTGGCGGAAATACTCCTCCGCCTGGGCCGCCTCCTGCCGGGCCTTCTCCACCTTTGCCTGGTCGGGGGGCGCCTGCTCCGACTTTGCCGGGCAGGGATGATGCTCCGCGCCGCACACCGGGCAGGGCTTTCCCTCCTGCAGTTCCATGGCCAGCAGCACCGCCTGCCCCTCCAAAAAGGCGCGGAACAGCTCATCCGCTTTTTGGGCCGCCACTTTGCGCCGCTCGTCCGCCTGGGCAGCCCCTTGGGTCAGGCGCTCCAGCTCCTGCAAGGACTGAAGCAGCTTTTCCAGTTCCTTGATTTTCTCCCGCCGCTCTTGCCGCTGCTGCGCAAGGCCGGCCAGGAACAGCTCCTCCTGCACGTGATGGAGCCGCTCCTGAAGTTTTTGCAGCTCCCGGCGGCGTTGGAGGTACAGCAGCGCCTTCTCCTCCCGCCGGGCAAGCTCGTCGGCTTTACGGCGGGCTTCCTCCGCCTGAGCCGCCAACTGCGGCGCCTGCCGGGCGGCCTCCTTTGCCTGCAGATACACCGGCTGCTGCCGTCCGATTTCCTGTTCCAGAGCGGCAATGCGCTCTTTGGCTTCCCGGACTATCTCCCGGGTGTGGTTGAGGGCCCCTTCCTGGGCGGCAAGCTCCCGGGCTTTGCGCAGCTCTTTGAGCAGGGCGCCGCGGCGCTCCATTTCGGGAGCCTGTTCCTCCAGCCCCGCCAGCACTTCCTCCAACTGCTCCAATCGGCTGAGCTTCTGGTTCATGGCCTTTTTGCCGGGCAGGTCCATGGCAAGGCGCTCCTGCTCCAGCGCTGCGATATCCCCCGCCAGCTGCTCGGCTCTCGCCTTGTCCAACGCCACCGCGTCCAACACCGTTTGGGAGATGACCTCCCAGGGCTGGAAAGGAGCATCCTCGGTGTCCAAAGAGGTATGCCCAAGACGCACCAGCGCCCGAATGATGCGGTAAATGGCCTGCTGCTGCCCTTCCAGCTGGCGGCGCAGCTCGCCTTCCTCCGACGAAAGCTTGTTGGACAGCTCCGCAAAGGCGGCGGTGTCGAAGATGCGGGAGAAAATCTCCTGCTTTTCGGTGCTGTTGGCCTCAATCAAGCGGGCAAACTCCCCCTGCGCCAGCATCATGGTCTGCTTGAATTGGCGGTGGTTCAGCCCCAGCAGCTCGATGATTTTGGCGTCCACCACCCGCGTCCCCGACAGGATGTCCCCGTTGGGCAGGGTCAGCTCCGCCTTTTCCCCGATTTCCCGGACGGTGCCGTCCCGCTTGGGGACGTTCTGTTTGGGGGAGCGGAACACTTCATATACTTTGCCCCCCAGCAAAAACCGCAGGGTGACGCTGCAAATTTCCTCTTCCCTGGCGAAATGGCTTTTAAAGCTCTGGGCTTGCCGGCCCTCCCCACTGGCGCTGCCGTATAAGGCAAAGGAAATAGCGTCGAAGAGGGTGGTTTTTCCCGCTCCGGTGTCCCCGGTAATGAGGAAAATCTCCTCGCCCCCCAGGCCCGTAAAGTCCACCACCTGGGTGCCGGCGTAGGGGCCAAAAGCCTTCATGGTCAGTACAAGGGGTCTCAACTCTGGTACACCTCCCGCTTTTCCTCTTCCAGCGACGCAATCAGTTCCCGGAGCACCGCCCGATGCTCCTCCGGCAGCTCCTCTCCGGTGGTTTCCCGGTAGAAGCGGGCAAAGTGCTGCTCCATGGTCATCCGCTCCCGGGCAGCCCCAATCTGCACCGCCTCCCCCTCCACCTCCCGGAAGGGCAAACTGACCCCCAAAAGGCGGGGAAACAGGGTGCGGAGCTTTTCCATGGCGTATAAAACGCCTTCGTCGGAAATTTCGGCAAAGACATAGTCCTCAAAGTTTTTGTTTTCATGCCAGCCGGGATTCATCAAATCGTCAAAGCGCCCGGCAATTCTTCTCACATCGTGGAGCGCAGGCACCGGAATCTCCCGAATCTTCACCGGGCTGCCGGGAGCGCCCAGCTCCACCAGCGACACCGATTTGCGCTGATGTTCCTCCGAGAGGGAATACTTAAGGGGAGAGCCGCTGTACCGGACCTTCTCCCCCACCTTTTGAGGGGCGTGAAGATGGCCTAAGGCCGCGTAGTCGAAGTCCTGGAAAATGGCGGCGCTGACGGCGTCCATCCCTCCGACGCTCCACTCCGATTCGCTGAGTATCACCGGCTCCTGACCGGCAAACAGGCCGTGGGCCACCATGACGTTGCGGACGCTTTTGTCCATCAACGGCAGGTTTTCCCCCAGGAGCACCTCGTAAGCCGACTGAAAGGTGCGAGCATCGCTATTTGGAAGGAGAGCACGAACATCGGCGGGGAACAGGTAGGGCAGCAGCCAGAACACCACCGGGCCGTGGCGGTCGTTTAAGGTGACGCGGGCCAGTTCCTGCCTGGGTTTGCCCGCCACATGGTAGCCCACGGCCCCCAGCAGCTCTCCGGCAAACTCCAACCGGGCGCCGCTGTCGTGGTTTCCCGCCACCGTCAGCACCGGTATGCCCAACTTCAGAATGGCGCGGTTCAAAAACTGGTCGTAAAGGGCTATGGCGTCGGCGGGGGGAACCGACCGGTGATAGACGTCTCCCGCAATGACCAGAGCCTCCACCTGTTCCTCTTCCATCACCTGCAGAAGCCAGTCCAAAAAATGGGCCTGGTCTTCCAGCAGGGAATGTTCGTAGAGGTTTTTCCCCAAATGCCAGTCGGATGTATGTAACAGCTTCACACAATCCCTCCCGAGAATATGTTTTTCCATTGTTCAACGTTCGACAGGATATGATTTCTACAATTTGTATAATGATAGAGCTATCACATGTTTGGATTACGGTATTAACCAAACGGGGGCTTTGCAATGGAACAGCAAGTGTTTCAAACCATCTATCAGCAGGAGGCTTGTCCGAAGGAAACGGAACTGCGCCCTGCGGTGGAACTCATTCTCAGCGAAGATGTTTTTGCGCTGGAGCACCGGTTGGCCCAGTGGGTGGGCACCAACCACTGCGTTGCCGTATCCGATGCGGCCAGCGGCATTGCTCTGGCCCTGACCACCGTGGGGGTGTTGCCGGGGGATACGGTGCTCTGCGCCGCTTTGGGCTGTGCTCTGCCGGTGCAGGGCATGATGCTGGCGGGAGCATCCCCGGTCTTTGTGGACGTCAACCCCAATACCTACACCATCGACCCCTACTGTCTGGAATACGCCTTGTACAAACTGCGCCGGATGGGAAGGCCTGTCCCTTCGGCTTTAATTGCCACCGACCTGTTTGGAGCGCCCTGCAATTACGCCGCGCTGGAGGAAATCTGCCGCAGCGAGGGGATTGTCCTCATCGAGGACCTTTCCGGCGCCTTTGGAGCGGAAATCGACGGCCGCCCCGCCGGAAGCTTCGGCCGCTTCGCGGTGGCTTCCTTTGCCACTCCCTGCCCCC
The DNA here is from genome assembly GCA_029550985.1 of Bacillota bacterium. Classification (GTDB taxonomy): domain Bacteria; phylum Bacillota; class Clostridia; order Oscillospirales; family Ruminococcaceae; genus WRAV01. The sequence continues at coordinate 1,424 of JAKPGH010000011.1, read as the reverse complement.
TCGAGGAGCTGGGAGGCGGGGCTATTTTTTGCCAAAGGGACGACGATGCCCGCCGGCTGAGGGCCCTGCGCCAGGCAAGACAGCAGCAGGTTTTGGGGGAGCCGACTGTTCCCCGCATGGGCAGCGTGGACGCCTATCTCATCAATGCCCGGCTGGAGCACTGCGCCTATCAGGCGGAGCAGCGGCGCAACATCGCCCACATTTACCGCACCATGTTGGCAGGCAAACTCCGGATGCAGCAGCTGGTGCGGGGAGCCAAAAGCGTCTACAGCCAGCTGGTGGTGGCCCTGCCCCGGTCTCGGGAGCGCGGCAAGGTGGTGGCCAGACTGCGGGAGCTCAACATCCCCGCCGGCGCGCCCTTCTGCGGCATGCAGACCGACCGGGACCCATGGAATCGGGTCATGCTGGTCAACGCCCTTTCCCTGGCGGGCCGGCTGCTTTCCCTGCCCATCCACCCCTACCTCAGCCCCCACCTGACGGAGCACATCGCCCGCTGCCTGCTGCAGGCCATGGACGAGTGCAACTGATAGGATGATAATAGATGGAGCAAGGACCTGCAAAGGGAATATTTGCAGGTCCTGATGTACATATAGTAAAGTTTGAAATGTATATTCCTAACCGGAATATAGAAAGCGTCATCTATATGTATAATAATATTAAATTATACTATCAGTTATTGAATGAGCTGATAGAGCATTTCCTTGTCTTTCAGCCGGACCCCTCCGCGGAACAGCTCCACCCATCCCCTTGCAGCCAGACTTTTCAGGGAGCGGCTGACCACTTCCCGCGCGCTGCCGATATTGACGGCAATCTGCTCGTGGGTCATGTGGATGGTGTTGGAGCCGTTTTCGGCGGTTTCGTCCAGCAAAAAGGAAATGAGCCGCTGCTCCAGATTCATAAACGCCAGGCGCTCCAGCCCCGCCACCACGTCGGAAAACCGCTCGGTGGCCATTTTATAGGTGTCCCGCTCCACGTACAGGTTGTTTCTCATCAGGGAGGCGTAAACGTCCACCGGCAGCAGCAAAACGTCGCTGTCCTCCTCGGCGTCCACCATGGTGTCAAAGGAGATGGCGTCCAACACGCAGGAGGCGGCCAGCACACAGTAATCTCCCGCCTTCATCCGGTACAGGGTAATCTCCCGCCCGTTGGGGGAGAGAAGATAGGCCCGCAGCACCCCCTGCACCACAATCACAAGGCCGAGACAATCGCCGTTTCCTCCGCGAACCGTCTGCCCGGCCTTATAGTGGAGCAGGGTCATTCGCTCCGTAACTCGTTCCCGCTCTTGGGGGGACAGGTGTGGCCAAAAGGGCAACCTTTCACAGACTTCCGTCACGTCCACAGGGTTCTGCGGTATCATTCCATCTGTCACCCTCTCATACGTCATTGGGAACCTCAGTCATCAGGCAAAAACGCGCTACCGTTTT
>JAKPGH010000238.1 GCA_029550985.1 Bacillota bacterium | reverse complement strand
GAATGTCCTCCCTTTGCTATTTCTTGTGCAGTTGGCAGACCGCACTTCTATTCTAGCAAAGGGAGTTTTTATTGTCTTTCTCATCGGCAAAAGCCTCTTTTGAACCACTCGCCTAGCGAGTGGTTTTACTAGACAAAAAGGCGGACAGCCAAAGCTGTCCGCCTTTTTCAATTGCTAGGAACTATGAATCGATATTATTTTCGGTAATCCATCCGAGTTCCCCCGGAAGGGTAATGGGACTTGCCCAAATAGTCCAGCACCTTTTGCCTGGCATTGGCGGAGGCCACGTCCTGATGGGCGGAGGACCTGTGCTCCTCCAGGGCCTTTGCCACCGCCCGGTCCATCACCAGCATTTTGGCCACCCGGTCCCGAGCGGCGGGGTTTTGTTCAAAGGCCTTTTTTTCTTCCGGATAGGCAAGGGCCAGGGCGTCGTATTCGTCCATCAAAGCCTGGCGCTTGTCCACACACTCTATGAGAAAATCAGGATTGTGCCGCTGTTCCGCCATCTGGTTGGTCAGATGGTAAATATCGTCCAGAATTTCGGCAAACCCTCTGGAGGGCATCGCCTTCATATGGCTTTCCCTCCGTGCTGGCTGCTGCGGCTGAGCTTTTCCGCCTGGGCAAAGGAATCTCGCAAATCCTTCATCAGGGGAACCAGCTCGTTGATGACGTTTACGTTCTTTTCCAGATTGGCCTTGCGGAGCTGCTTGTTGAAGAAGAGGTAAAAATTGTGCAGGTCCTTGGAGATGGGAAACCGCATATCCAGCGAAGAATCCAAAGTGGACACAATGGTCTGGGATTTCATCAAGCTGTTGTTGGCGGCGGCCAAATCCTTATTTTGAATGTAAATCACCGCCAACCTGCATTGTTTAATCAGCTCGTCGTAAAGCTTTACCAGCAGTTCACCGGGAGCCATGGTGGAAAGAGACTGGTCCTTATAACGTGCGTACGCGTTGGTTTGCATGTCTTTCACCCCTTGTTATCCTATCCGGTTAGCTGCCGAAACTCTCAAGCCAGCTGCTCTGGTTATTCATTCTGGCAATCGCCGTCTCCAGCGAGGCAAATTTCTGCCAGTAGCGGTTGTATTCGTTTTCCAACCTCGTTTGCAGCCGGCTGATCTGGTCTTCCACATTGGCCAGCTGACGGCTCAGCGTACTCTCGTTGTTGCCGGTGGAGTACTCGCTGCCCGCCAGCGCCACCAGAGAGCCCTGATTGGTGGAGCTGGTGCGCACCGCATCGTCAATGACGGCATTGAGCCTGGTGGCAAGGCCTTCGGTGGTATTGGTAAACAGCTCCCGCACGGCGTCGGGGTTGGTGGTGAGCATCTCCCGCAGCTTCTTTTCTCCCGATTCGTTCAGTTCCAGTTTGCCGTTGCTGGAAACGGAGTAGCTTTGGGTGGTGATGCCGATGTCGTAGATGGAAATGCCGGCGGATTCTACCTTTTGATAGAGGGCGCTGCGCATCTGGTACAGGATGCTGCGCAGGGTGGAGTCGTTGCGCAACAGCCCCTTCTTGGCCTGCGTTTCCCAGGATTTGATTTGTTCCTCGGTCATTTCGGCCTTCTGCTCGTCCGTCAAAGGTTCGTAGCCGGACACCTTTTCCTCCTTGATGAGGGTATCCAGGGCGTCCACCAGGGTGTTGTATTCCTCGATGAAGGTTTTGATTTTCTTGACCACCTCATCGGGGTCGGTGGCAACGTTGACGGTGATGGGGTCGTCGGAAAGGGCGTTGACCGTAAAGTCCACCCCGTTGACGGTAAAGGTGTTGGTGGTGCTGACAATCTCCTGATTGCCCACCACAATGATGGCGTTTTTGCCCTTGCCAGCCGCCAAAGCGTCGGCATAGCTCTGACTGGAGCCTTGGGTCTTGTAGCTTGCCTGCCCGAAGAGGGTGGCCAGGGCATTGCCGGAAACATCCTGGAACTCCAACTCCAGAGCGCCGGCATCCAGGGTCATCTGGCCCGACTGGAAGGTAACCACATCCCGGCCAACT
>JAKPGH010000297.1 GCA_029550985.1 Bacillota bacterium | reverse complement strand
CCCGTTTTCCGCCTGAGCCAAACGGTTATCTTCATATCGGACACGCCAAGGCCATCTGCCTCAACTTCACAACTGCCCAGAAATACGGCGGAAAGTGCAACCTGCGCTTCGACGACACAAATCCGCTGAAAGAGGACACAGAATATGTGGAGTCCATTAAGGAGGATGTTAGATGGCTGGGCTTTCAGTGGGACAAGCTGCTTTTCGCATCCGACTATTTCGATAGAATGATAGAATGCGCCTTCACCCTCATCAAAAAGGGCAAGGCCTACGTCTGCGACCTTTCTGCGGAAGAAATAAGAGAATATCGCGGAACCCTGACGGAACCCGGAAAGGAGAGTCCTTACCGGAACCGTTCCGTTGAGGAAAACCTCATGCTCTTCCAGGAAATGATAGACGGGAAATACAAGGACGGGGAAAAGGTGTTGCGGGCCAAGATTGACATGGCATCGCCCAACATCAACATGCGAGACCCAGTCATATACCGCATCGCCCAAGCGACGCATCACAACACGGGAGACAAGTATTGCGTTTATCCCATGTACGATTACGCCCATCCCCTGGAAGACGCATTCGAGGAGATCACCCATTCTCTGTGCACTCTGGAGTTCGAGGACCACAGGCCTCTTTACGACTGGGTTCTCCGGGAACTTGATTGGGAGATGCCTCCCCAGCAGATCGAATTTGCGCGTTTGAACCTGACCAATACGGTTATGAGCAAGCGCTACCTGAAGGAGTTGGTAGAAAACGGCCATGTAGAGGGCTGGGACGATCCCCGTATGCCAACGATTGCAGGGCTGCGCCGCAGGGGCTACACCCCTGAAGCCATTCGCGACTTCTGCGAACGCATCGGCGTGTCGAAGGCCAACAGCACCGTGGACATTTCCCTGCTGGAGCATTGCATTCGTGAAGATCTGAAGACCAAAGTGGAGACCCGGATGGTAGTGTTGGATCCGCTGAAGGTGGTAATTACCAACTATCCGGAAGACCTCACCGAGGAAATGGAAATAGAGAACAGCAAAGAAAACGAAGCGTTTGGGAACCGGAAAGTGCCCTTTTCCCGGGAGCTTTACGTGGAGAGGGACGACTTTATGGAAGTTCCCGTAAAGAAATTTTTCCGGCTTTATCCCGGCAACGAAGTGCGCTTGAAGGGCGCCTACTTCATTAAATGCAACGAAGTCATAAAAGACAGCGAAGGAAACGTCATAGAGCTCCGCTGTACCTACGATCCGGAGACGCGGAGCGGCAGCGGTTTTGAGGGCCGCAAGGTCAAGGGAACCATCCATTGGGTGGATGCCAAGACGGCGGTGACCCTCACGGTCAGGGTCTATGACTACCTCATGATCGAGGACGAAAACGGGGAGAATGTCCTGAACCCCAACTCGCTGAAAATCATGAACGCCATGGCCGAACCCTCTCTGGCAGACGCCAAGGCCGGGGATAGGTTCCAGTTCCTGCGAAAAGGGTATTATATTGCAGATCCGGTACTTTATACGGAAGATAACCGGGTATTTAACCAGATCGTGGACCTTAAGAGTTCCTGGAAGAAATAAGCAGGCAAGCCACGGAGGACCGCCTCCGTGGTTATCTTCTAGCCCTTATTTAGCCTTTTGTGGGAGAAAAGGATGACGTATCGAATCGAAAGAGATTCCATGGGAGAAATTCGGGTGGAAGCTGACAAGTTTTGGGGAGCCCAGACACAGCGCAGTTTAGAGAACTTCCGCATCGGCACGGAAAAAATGCCCCCGGAAGTAATTCGCGCCTTTGCCGGGCTTAAAAAAGCTGCGGCTCTCACTAATCTTGAATTGGGCAATTTGGAGCAGCAAATTGCATCCGCTATAGTGCAGGCTTGCGACGAAATATTGCAAGGCAGATGGGACGACCAGTTTCCCCTGGCGGTTTGGCAGACGGGCAGTGGCACCCAGACAAATATGAACGTCAACGAGGTCATAGCAAACCGGGCCAACCAAATCCTTGAGGAAAACGCCGGCCAAATTGTGAAAGACAATACCGACCAAATCTTCACTGGCAGCGGCAACCATCTCGTAGTAGACGGCACAGACCATTCACCTGCGAAGAAGAGAGTCCATCCCAACGACCACGTAAATATGGGCCAAAGCTCCAATGACACTTTCCCCACTGCCATGCATATGGCCGCGGTGCTGGAAACGGAGCAGCGACTGTTTCCCGCCATAGAAAAACTTTCTTCAACTTTTCGCCGCTTATCCAATGAATACGAAGATGTAATCAAGGTCGGGCGCACCCATCTCCAGGATGCGGTGCCCATCTCATTTGGCCAGGAGATCAGCGGCTGGCTCAGCATGCTGACCCATGCTGAGCAGATGATTCGTGCAAATTTGGAGCACCTGCGGGAATTGGCCATTGGCGGAACCGCTGTAGGCACCGGATTAAACACCCACCTCCAATTTGGCGAAAAGGTTGCAGAACGAATCAGCGAGTTTACGGGAAGCCGGTTTGTAACCGCGCAAAACAAGTTTCATGCCCTTACCAGCCTGGACGGCATGGTGGCTTTTCACGGAGCGTTGAAAGCCCTGGCCGCCGACCTTTTCAAGATTGCTAACGATGTGCGTTGGCTGGCAAGCGGCCCGCGGAGCGGCATCGGTGAGATAAAAATACCGGAAAACGAGCCGGGGAGCTCCATCATGCCGGGGAAAGTGAACCCCACCCAGTGCGAGGCG
>JAKPGH010000272.1 GCA_029550985.1 Bacillota bacterium | reverse complement strand
TTCCTCCAGGGGGTAATGGTGTTTGGCAAAAAAGCGCCGCCCGCATTCCCCGATGACAAAAAGCTTGGTGTCCGGATGTTCGGTGATAATCCTTTGGGTTTCCTTGATGACGCTTTTGTTGTAGGCGCCGGCCAGTTCCTTATCGGTGGTGATGACCAAAAGCCCGTAGGTGCCGTCCGGCGCGTCGCTGCCGTCCGGAGGGTAGAAGTATGGGTTTTCAATACCTTCTACGGTCCGGAAGACGCGCTTTATCTCTCGGTGCAAGGCATCGAAATACGGCCTGGTCCGATCCAGGTCCCGTTTTGCCTTCCGCATTTTGCTGGAGGCAATCATATACATGGCGTTGGTGATTTTCTCGGTGTCCTGGATGCCTTTGATTCGGGTTCTGATTTCTTTTGCGTTTAGCATGGATTGTTAACCGCCTCAAGTCTTATTGGTCAGACTTAGATAGTTGCGAGCCAGAGTGACAATCTTTTCCTTGACCATGTCTCGCAGCACGCCGGTCCGCTCGATTTCCTGCAGCACTTCGGGCGCTTCCTGCTCCATATAGCGCAGCAGGCCGTCTTTGAAATCGCCGATTTCTCCCGGAGGGATATCCTGCATCACGCGGTTGAGCGCCGCCACCAAAAGGACAACCTGTTGGGATAGCTTGAGAGGTTGATGCTTATCCTGCCGCAGCAGGTACATAAGCCCCTGCCCGTAGTTGAGCTGTTTTCTGGTGGCTTCGTCCAAGTCGCTGGCGAACTGCATGAACACCTCCATCTCATGGAACTGCGCCAGATCCAGGCGGAGGGTTCCGACGGCCGATTTCATGGCCTTGGACTGAGCGTCGCCGCCCACACGGGAGACCGACAGACCCACGTTGATGGCGGGGCGTTGCCCGGCAAAGAACAAATCGCTTTCCAGGTAGATTTGTCCGTCGGTGATGGAGATGACGTTGGTGGGAATATAGGCGGAAATATCCCCCGCTTTGGTTTCCACAATGGGGAGGGCCGTCATGCTGCCGCCGCCCTTTTCGGCGGAAAGCTGGGCCGACCGCTCCAGCAGGCGGGAATGAAGGTAGAAGATATCGCCGGGGTAGGCTTCCCGTCCCGGGGCGCGGCCCAGCAACAGGCTCAGGGAACGGTAGGCGATGGCGTGCTTGGACAAGTCGTCGTACACAATCAGCACCGACTGACCCTTGTTCATAAAGTATTCGCCCAGGGCGCAGCCCGAGTAGGGGGCGATATATTGCAAAGGCGCCGGCTCGCTGGCGGACGCGTTGACCACGATGGAATACTCCATGGCGCCGTGCCTGCGAAGGGTGTCCACCGTTTGCGCCACCGAGCTTGCCTTTTGGCCAATGGCCACGTAGATGCAGACGACATTTTTGCCCTTCTGGTTGAGGATGGCGTCCACGGCCAGGGAGGTTTTGCCGGTTTGGCGGTCGCCGATAATCAGTTCCCGCTGTCCATGCCCGATGGGGAACATGGAGTCGATGGCCAGAATGCCGGTTTCCAGGGGACGATAGACGGCCTGGCGGTCCTTGATGCTGGGGGCGGGGGATTCGACGGGGCGGTAACCGTTGGCCCGAATGGCCTCTCCGCCGTCGATGGGGTTGCCCAAAGCGTCCACCACGCGGCCGATAAACTCTTCGCCGACGGGGATGCCAGCCGCCTTGCCGGTCCGTTTGACAAAGCTTCCTTCCGCAATGTCGGAGCCCTCGTCAAACAGAATGACGCCCACCTCGTCCCGCCTGAGGTCCTGCACCATGCCGCGAACACCGTTGGAAAAGAGCACAACCTCCTGGTATGTGGCGTTGGGCAGCCCGCTGACGGTGGCGATGCCGTCCCCCACCGAAAGCACCGTTCCCACTTCCTGTTCCAGTGCCTTTGGAGTCCAGTGATGGATGGCTTCCTTGATGAGGGGCACGATATTTTCGGAGGAGAGGGGCAGATGGGTCAGGTCATCCTTGAACTGTTGGAACCGGCTTTCCACACTCCAGTCGAAAACCGACTTGACCCGGCAATTCCAACTTTCCACTTCCAGGCGGAAGCCTTCCTTTATGTCCTTGTCCTCTTTCCAGGAAAGCTCCACGTCGCTATGGTATTTATTTTTCAAAAACTGGATGCACTGTTGTTTTTGTTGTTCGCTTGGCGGTTGAGCACAATACAACGTTGCCTCTATTTTGGTGTTATTTTGCGTTAACACACTGGTTACTCCTTGTTTACAGAATATAGAAATTGGTCAAGTGTGTCAGAAGCTGATTGTGCAAGTATTTTTTCCGTGGCCTCCAAAACCATGGAAGTGATTTCTTTTTGCGCTTCCTCCAAAACTTTTTCCCGCTCGCGCTGAGCAGCCTTCTGCGCCTCCGAAATGATTCTTGAGGCCTGCTGCTGGGCGCTTTGCAACAGTGCATCAACTGCTTGGTTTGCTTCCCGCAACGCTTTTTCCCGCGTTTGTTTGGCTTCGGCTTCCACACTTTCCAGTCGCTTTTCGTAAGTTTGCTTCAACTCTTCGGCCTGCTTTAACTGGTCCTCCACTTGTTTTTTCAGGCCGAGGTAGTAGTCCGCCCTTTTCTGCATAAAGTCCTGCACGGGCTTGTAGAGCAAAAGGTACAAACCAAGGGATAAAACCGAAAAGTTTAAGAGATGCAGCAGGATCTGTTGCAAATCGATGTTCAAAGGCACATTCATGTCAATTTGCCCCTTACAATACAAAGATGATGAGGATTGCAATCACCAAAGCATAGATAATAGCGGTCTCCACGAATACAAGGCCCAGCAACAAACTTCCCCGAATTTTGTCCTCCGCTTCCGGCTGGCGGGCGATGCTTTCCATAGACTTTGCAACGGAAACACCCATGCCGATGGCGCCGCCTGCGGCAGCCAAACCGATGGCGACACCGGCGCCGATAGGCTTAAGAGCGTTGGCGTCGGGTTGGGCGCCTTCCTCCATACCGGTTGTTTCTGCGGCGGCCAAAGGTTGCTGTTCTCCGTTGATGGTCGCGTGTGCCAGTATGGGGAAGAAAGTGAGCGAAACCATCAGAACCAATGCACAAATCATCACTCGAAAAATCTTCTTATTCATGGTGTAATCGAAAAACCTCCTACACAGGCGTAACCTTGTTATGATTCCTGATTATTGTTTACTTTTTGTGGGGTTTGGATACCTCTCCGTACGAAGAGGAGGTGAGCATAATCAAAACGTAGGTCTGAACCAGAGCGTGCAGCAGGGTGAACAGCACGCCGGCCACCACGGGCAAACCGAAGCTGAGAACAAAATAGTAGTACAGCAGTTCGGTGACCAGCACGCCGCTGAGCAGCGCTCCAAAGAGACGAAAGCTCATGGAAAGCGGCATGGAGAAGTCTTTGAGCGCAAGCCCGATGCCTTTTGCCCCGTTGCCCACAATGCCTCCGGACACCACAATCAGGTAGGACAGGCACCCTAAGGCAATGGCGCCGTTGATATCCGACAGGGGGGCGGGCAGGGTAATGGGACGGCCTGAGGTGGTGATGGCCTGTACGCCCAACAGTTCAAACAAGGTCCCCACAAAGATGTAACTGCCGGCGCAGAAAATATACACGCTTAAAAAGCGATGGCGGTGGGGGCTGTTCTTTTTGGCAAAGTCGGCGAAAAACCCGACGATTTGCTCCAGCACCAGTTGAAACTTGCCGGGAATGTATTGAAATTTGGGAATAAAAAAGACACGAATCAATGCCGCGACAATCAGCAAGGCCGATGTGACAATCACTCCCGAAATCAGCCCGGCGTTGACGTCCGTGACGCCAAATAAGCTGATTTGATTGACGTCGTGCATCACGGCATCCCGCATCACTTCCTTAATCGATTCCTGTTTTTCACCTTGAGGACTGGTAAGAAACACTCCTACCAACAAAGCCAATATCACACATACCCATACGACGACGGCTTTTCTTTTTTTCGTCATAGGCAACCTCCTTTCTCCTCAAGACTGTAAAGCGAAAAGTTGACTGAATATTTTCCTCAATTCCTCCCTTATTTCATAAAATCAGTAAAAAAATTCCCGTTTGTTGGCATGCCAACCATTATAGTCACCTTGCAATATCCTGTCAAGGATGAATAAACCAAAAATAATTGGGGAAAGCGGTGACTATTTTAGTTAAAAAATACTAAAAATTCGCCGGGGCGCATTATCCATTCTGCCAAAACTTTTGTATAACACGTAGTATTTCCCGAACGGATACCTTTTAAGAGCAATGGCGGGAATTGCTTTAACTGGAATAATGGCGGACTATCGATTCCATAATACAGTCGTTGGATGGAATGTCGGCAATCCGCAGGAGGAAAACCATGAAAAGGCACATTAAAAATAATGTATATTGGGTTGGCAAAGTGGACTGGGAGCTGGAGAGTTTCCATGGCGATGACTATTCCATCAACCACGGCTCCAGCCAAAACGCTTACCTAATTCGAGAAGAAAAAACGGTGCTGATCGACACGGTCTGGAGGCCCCATTCCTCGGAGTTTGTGGATAATCTGGCCCATGAAATCGATTTGGACAAAATCGACTTTATCGTGATGAACCACGGCGAGGTGGACCACAGCGGCGCGCTACCCGCCCTCATGGAGCGAACTCCCTATACTCCCATTTACTGCACCGCCAGCGCGGTCAAGTCCTTGGTGGGGCTGCCGGCGCCCTCTGTCGGTAAAGCAAAAAGTGCAGCCTTGCAGGGGCTTTACACCCTTATGCAAGGCTGCCTTCTTTTGTGCATGGAATATAACGGGAGGAGATAACGGGAAACCTTATCGCTGGGCGAAAACGCAGGCGGACTGGGCCGGCACCACAAGGGAGCCTCCTTCCTGCCGGGCGGCGCCGTTGAGCTGATAGATGCAGTCGCCCAGGCCTTGCGCGTACACCACCCGCTGTTCCTCCGCCGAGGGGTTGATGAGGACCAGCAAGGTTTCGTCGCCGCAGGCGCGCAGGTACGCCAGGGGGTAGCCGATGTGTGCAAACTCAATGTCTCCATAGCTTTGCAGCGCGGGATGCGCCTTGCGCAGGGCAATCAGCCGCTTGACTTCGCTGCGAAGGGACTGTGGGTCCGCCATCTGGGCGGCGGCGGTGGGTCGGTCGGTCGACGGGTCCAGGGGAATGTAGAGTTTTTCCGCCGGAGCGGTGGAAAAGCCTGCGTTTGCGCTGTCGTCCCACTGCATGGGCGAGCGGGAACCGGTGCGCCCGTAGCCGCCTTCCACCGAAGTCAAGCCCTCCACATAGCGCATGCCGATTTCATCGCCATAGTAGATAAAGGGGGCGCCGGGCATGGTCAGCAAAAAGGCAAAGGCCACCTTCAACTCGTCGCCGTGGAGCCTTCTGGCCAGACGGTCCACGTCGTGGTTGCCGGAAGGAATGCAGATAAGCCCCTTGCCCTTGGTTTTTTGATGGTACTCCAGATATTTTTCCACAAAGGCGGTCACATTGCCCTTGCCGCGGCTGGAGAAATAGGGCTCTTCGCAGCGGAACAAATCGGTGTAATGGGATGTTCCGATATGCAGCACAAAATCCATGTGGAAGCCGCCTTCCAGGGCCTTGTCCGGCTCTCCCCATTCCGAAATAATGGCCGCCTCGGGAAACTCCCGGTCCAAAAAGGTGCGCACCTTCCGCCACAGGGCGATGGTGCCTCTGCCTTCCGGGTCGTTTTTCACCAGGGAGCCCGCCATGTCCACCCGGAACCCGTCGCAGCCCTGGGAAAGCCAGAAGCGCATGACGTCCATCATGGCCTCCAGGGTTCTGCGGGGACCTTCGGCGTCCATGGGCTGCTGCCACGGCCGCTGGGGGTTCAAAAAGCCGTAGTTGAGCGCCGGCTGATGGGAGAAGAAGTTGACCAGACAGGAGCCGTCCCGTTCGGAAATGCCCCGCAGACAGCCGTAGCCCGCAGGCTCTTCCCAAACACTGTCGGTCCACACATAGCGGTCGGTGTATTCGTTTCGCTCCGCCCGCATGGAAGCCTTGAACCAAGGATGGTCCCAGGAGGTGTGGCCCGGCACCAGGTCCAGCAGGATGTGCATGCCCCGCTTGTGCACCTCGTCAAACAGGCGGATTAAATCCTCGTGGGTGCCGTAGCGGGGCGCCACCTTATAATAGTCGGTGATGTCATAGCCGGCGTCGTGAAAGGGCGATTCAAAGCAGGGATTCATCCAAATGGCGTTGCAGCCCAGCTCCCGGATGTAATCCAGCTTGTCGATGATGCCCTGAAAATCGCCGATGCCGTCGCCGTTGCTGTCACAGAAGGACTGGGGATAAATTTCATAAAAAATGGCGTCCTGAAGCCATGCGGGATTCTTGCTCATATGACGTTTTTCCTCCTTGCTGCATTGCCGGTAGTACTTTCGCTCATTGCTAAAATCATATTACCACAAGTTTTTGGTTTCAAAAAGAAGCCGGCATGAAAATATTTCCATACCGGCTTTCAAAAATTTCTCTTTTGACAGTCTTACATTACCACATTTTTAAGAGTTTTACCAGCCTTGAAAATCGCCTTTTTTGGTGTAATAAGAATATACCAAAGAAGATGGGAGCAAGAACATGGAACATATGACTGCCAGGGTAAGCTGTTTTTCCAGAGCTTATCATTACAGGAACAATCAGACGTGGATTTTTCGGGATGATTTCGCAGAGAAAATTCTTGGCGAGGAGGAGTACTGCGCCATAGCCGAAAGTATGGCCCAAGGCGTACAATTTTTCGCCCCGGGCTTTCGGGGAAATCAGGAGCAGGCCATTCGGTTGGTGGTGGATTACCATCTGTCTCCTTCCGTATTGGGGAGAAGCGCTTTTAATGAAATGCACTTAAAGAATGAAATTCGTTTGGGTGCAAAGCAGTATGTTTTGTTTGCGGCAGGATACGACACATACGCTTTTCGCAACAGCGCGGAGCATCTTGCGATTTATGAGTTGGACCTGCCGCAAATGATTGAGGATAAGTTAAGGCGGGAGAAAAGAAGCGGTCTGGAAGCTCCGGCCAATCGGGTGATGGTGCCATGCGATCTATCCGAATCATCCTGGAAAAAGTCGCTGATTCAACAAGGCTTTCGGAGCGATATAAAATCCTTCGGCAGTTTGCTTGGCATCAGCTATTACCTGGACAAAGTCTCATTTGCCCGATTGATGAGCAATATCTCCGATTTATTTTGCAAAGGCTCCGCCATATGTTTTGACTATCCGGTGAAAAGTCCATCGGCGGAGATGGAGAAAACGGAGCTCCTGGCCAAAGGCGCCAATGAGGAGATGAAAGCAAAATACGAGTATGAAGAAATGGAGCGGTTGCTGGCGGAACATGACTTTCTGGTATACGAGCATCTGGACGCCGGTGAAATGACCAGACAGTATTTTGAGGAATACAATGGCAAGGCCGGAGCGAGCATGTCGGCCCCGAACGGAGTGGAGTATATTTTGGCTGTGAAGAAATAGACATACCTTAAGTATAAAGCTAGGGATTGTCATAACAGCGCCAGGCCTGCTTCGTGCCTTTTTCCCTGCGACAAACCGTTAAGTAGCGCTTGTTCCTTGTATCGAGCCGGCTGCCTGCAGGTGAATGTATTTGGATGATGCTTTTTCCAGAAAAGTATGGGGATTGTCCAGCGTTCGAAAAGTAAGGTCGCTAATGCTCTGGATCTCCTCCCAGTCCCTTGCGCTGGAAGCATCGTACACCCCAACCGTCCGGAAGCCGGCGCTCTTTGCCGTCCGGATGGCATATAATGCGTCTTCAAAAACCCAGGTGTCCTGCGGAAGGGTTCCCATATATCTCGCCGCGGCAAGATACATGTCCGGCTTTGTTTTACCTGCGCCGATTTGCGTCGAGGTAAATAGGCGGTCGAAATACCCAATGACGTTCAGCCTGACCAGGGCGGGTTCAAACACCTGCCTGTCGCAGGTTGTTGCCGCCACTACTTTCATGCCGTGCTGACGTATTTCTTTTAAGAACGGCTCCACGCCATCTTTTAACTGGACTTGATGAGCATAAAAGTCCGCAATGGTTTGGTTGATGCCTTCGATAATCTCGCTCTCATCCATCTCCAAACCGTATCGTTCCTTTAAATAGCGTGCCCCTTCCGGCATATTCATGGAAAACATGGCCTTGGAAAGCCCCGGCTCCGGCTGCAAGCCTAGTTTGCGCAAATACGTTTCGCCGGCATGATGCCAGACAGGCATGGAGTCCAGTATGACTCCGTCGATATCAAAGATAACGCCTTTCATTGTATCTTCTATTTTCGATTTTAATGTATTTCAGCAATTTATGGGTGTTCAGCCCTGTAATAATATCGGTAATGCCTTAATTATAAACTTTTGTGTGTTCGCACACAAGAAATAGCATGAGGCATGCCCGCTATTTTTGCGAAAATAAAAACAGCCTCGGAAAACGCTTTCATCAAGCCATTTTTCAAGGCTGTTCCTATGGTCTGAGTGGCGGGACTTGAACCCACGGCCTCTACCACCCCAAGGTAGCGCGCTACCATCTGCGCCACACCCAGAAAACATGATGTATTATAGCATAGCAATTTTGAAAAATCAAGGGTTCTGTCAACAATTCTTCAGTTTGTGCAGACTCAACAAAGTTAAGTTGGACAGTAGAATAATTCAAGAAAATTTGCCGACTACCCTTGCTGTGATATTGACTGTCCTGTACCACTCATTATAATATATTCACCAACGTTTACCAGTTTCGTACCAAAAAAGAAGGGGCTTGCTATCGCCCCGCAAGTGTTTTTCTAACCAAATTAGAGGTTATCATACTTTCTAATCTAAATAATTTGTGAATTCTTTGTTGGACGACATTTTTTTGTTGAGGTTAGGGCAAAAAACGGTTATAATGGTAAAGATGTGTCGAATGTATCATCGGATACCAAAAGCAACCGGGAGTCGAACCCGGTGGAATACTAGACCAGCCCCGGGTTTTCTGCTCTGGGGCGTTGAAAGGGGCAGCACACAGTGTTTTCGAAGGACATCGGGATTGATCTGGGAACAGCCAACACCCTCATTTTTATGAAGGGCAAAGGCATTATTATGCACGAGCCTTCGGTGGTGGCGGTGGATGTGCGCAACGATACCGTCCGCTATGTAGGTAGAGAAGCCAAGGAAGTCATTGGCAGAACTCCCGGTTCCATTGTGGCCGTCCGCCCTTTGAAGGACGGTGTCATCGCCGACTTTGACATCACCGCCAACATGCTCAAAATCTTTATCAAAAAGGCTATTGGCAACACCTGGTTTGCAAAGCCCAGAATCATCATCTGCATTCCGTCGGGAGTCACCGATGTAGAGCTCCGCGCTGTCAAGGAAGCTGCCATCAGCGCCGGAGCCAAACAGGTGTCCATTTTGGAGGAGCCTATGGCGGCCGCCATAGGCGCCGACCTCCCCGTGGCGGAAGCAACCGGCAGCATGGTGGTGGATATTGGCGGCGGCACCACCGAAGTGGCGGTCATCTCTTTGGGCGGCATTGTCGCTTCCCGTTCGGTACGGGTGGCAGGAGACGAGTTGGATGCCGCCATCATCTCTTATGTCAAGAAGACTTACAACCTTCTGATTGGCGAAAGAACGGCGGAAAATATCAAAATTGAAGTGGGAAGCGCCTACCCTTACGAAGGCGAAGAACCTTACGAAATCAAAGGGCGTAACTTGATGGACGGCCTGCCCAAGAATGTGTTCGTTACCCCGGAAGAAATTCGCAAGGCCATTGCCGAACCCGTCTCCGCCATTTTGGACGCCATTCGCGCCACGCTGGAGCGGACTCCTCCCGAACTTGCCGCCGATATCATCGACCACGGCATCACCCTGACCGGAGGCGGAGCCTTGCTGCGGGGTCTGGACGCTCTGATTACCCAGGAGACCGGCATGCCGGTGCATATTGCCAAAAATCCTCTGGACTGCGTGGCGGAAGGAACCGGAAAAGTACTGGACAACATCCAACTGCTCAACGAGATTTGCGGAAACGACTGATTCTTCTCCTGCACCCTCTTTCTCTGGAGTTTGCATGGATTTTACACCCCCCAACCATAAAGAAGGAGATACGGCAAGGTGAAGGACTTTTTGAGCAGCGTCCGGTTTAAGATACTGGTGGCGCTGTTGATTGTCCTGCTGGGATTTATCATCGCCTCAGTCTATTCCGGCGGTACGGCCATGTTCTTCGCCCGGCTGCTGGGTATGGTCACTACGCCTTTGCAACAGGCATCGGCGGAGATATCCGGCAGCGTGGGAGGCTTTTTTGAAAAGTACCTGCGGGCGGGAGAGGTATTTGAAGAAAACCTCCGCCTGCGGGAAGAAATCAACGAGTTGCGAGGCCGCCTGGTGGACTACGAGCGGGCCATGCACGAAAACGAGCAGCTGCGGGAAATTTTGGGCGTGATGGAAAACCGCCAGGACCTGAAAATAGAACTGGCCTCGGTCATTGCCAGAGACCCCGCCGACCGCTTTTACTCGTTTTCCATCGACAAGGGTTCGGTGGACGGCGTCAAATATCTGGACCCGGTGGTGACCGCCGACGGACTGGTGGGCTACGTCAGCGAAGTGGGGATGACCCACGCCAAAGTGTCCACCATTTTGGATGTGGCGGTGGACGTGGGGGCCTACGACAGCGCCACCAGGGACATCGGCATCGTCACCGGAACGGTGGACCTTGCCGTGGAGGGGCTGTGCCAGATGCTCTATCTGCCCCGGGAAAGCGCCATGGTTCCCGGCGACATCATCCTCACCAGCGGAGGAAGCCTGTATCCCCGAGACATCATGGTGGGGACGGTCCAATCGGTGGGGCCCAACAGCCACGGCACCAGTTTGGTGGCGGTGGTTAAACCCTTTGCCGATATCCGCAATGTAAAAAATGTGTTTGTCATCACCTGGTTTGAAGGGCAGGGGTCTGAAAATGATTAACTGCCCTTTTCGTTTTCCATGGGGCCAAGGAAACTGCCATAGCGGCCGAAAGCTTCCAACCCGTGATGGGGCGGCGTTGCCCGCCTTTGCGGATATGTGACTATGAAGAGAACACGTTACCTTTTAATTCTAAAATATACTCTTTACGCGGTGCTGCTCCTGCTGCTCTACGTTCTTCAAACCACTCCCGGGCTGTTTGAAATCGCGGGGGCAAAGCCCATGCTGGTGGTTCCGGCTGCTTTGTCCATTGCCATGTTGGAGGGGGAGTTTGTGGGCGGCCTATATGGTGCCCTGGCGGGGCTGCTCTGCGATTTGGGCGCCAGTGTGCTGTTTGGTTTTAACGGACTGCTTCTGGCGGTTTTTTGTATTGGCGCCGGGCTTTTGGTCATCTACTTAATGCACTGCGACGTCCGAGGGGCTTTGCTGTTTGTCGCCACCACCATGCTGGTGCGGGGCGGAATCGAATACCTCTTCAGCTACCGGATGTGGGGCTACGAAGGGGTGTGGAAGGTTCTGGTGTTTCACATTTTACCCATGTCCCTCTACACTGTTTTGGTCACCCCGTTGCTGTTTTGGTTGATTCGGTGGCTTTACCGCCTGTTTCAAAAGAAGCTAACGGGGGAGTAGACCCTTTTTCAGCAAAATCGAAATGGGAGAGATGAAGGAATGGCGAATTTGTGGGCGGGGCGTTTTTCCAAGCAGATGGAGTCCATTGTGGAGGAGTTCAACGCCTCCATTGGAGTGGACAGCCGCCTGTATGCCTGCGACATCAAGGGCAGTATCGCCCATGTGACCATGTTGGCGGCGCAAGGCATCGTCACCCCTCAGGAGCGGGATGACATTATCGCCGCCCTCCGGGAAATCGAAGAGGAAATTGCCAGGGGAGAGTTTACCTTTGACATTTCTCAGGAAGATATCCACATGGCGGTGGAGGGCGCCCTCATTCAACGGCTGGGGGAGACGGGGAAGAAGCTCCATACCGCCCGCAGCCGCAACGACCAGGTGGCGGTGGACACCCGCCTGTATATGAAGGAGGCCATTCGGGAGATGATTGGCTGCCTGCGCCGGCTGCAGGAAGTGCTGCTGGACCAGGCTTCCCGCCATACCCACACGCTGATGGTGGGCTTTACCCACATGCAGCACGCCCAGCCGGTGACGGTGGGCTTTCACCTCATGGCCTATTTTCAGATGTTCCTGCGGGACATTCAGCGGCTGGAGGACGTTTACAAGCGCACCGATGTAAACCCTCTGGGCTCCTGCGCCCTGGCGGGAACCACCCTGCCCATCGACCGGCACCTCACCACAAAGTTGTTGGGCTTTGCCGCCCCCACCGAAAACGCCATGGACAGCGTCAGCGACCGGGACTACCTGCTGGAATTTTTAAGCGCCGCCTCCATCGGCATGATGCACATTTCCAGAATGGCGGAGGAATTTGTCTACTGGAGCTCCCAGGAATTCGGCTACGTTACGTTGGACGACGGCTTCTGCACCGGCAGCAGCATCATGCCCCAGAAGAAGAACCCCGACGTGGCGGAACTGCTGCGGGGCAAAACGGGCCGGGTGTACGGCGACCTGATGGCCCTGCTCACCGTCATGAAGGGAACTCCTCTGGCCTACAATAAAGATTTCCAGGAGGACAAGGAGCGGGTGTTCGACGCCTTTGACACCTGGCGGGCCTCGGTGGAAATTTTGACCGGCATGCTGGAGAAAACCGACTTCAACACCGACGCCATTGCCGCCCACATGGACAAGGGCTTTTTGGCCGCCACCGATTTGGCGGAGTGCCTGGTTAAGGCGCAAATTCCCTTCCGGGAGGCCCACGAAATTGTGGGGCGCCTGGTGCGGGCCTGCGAGGAACACCGCTGCCGCCTGGAAGACCTGCCCCAGGAAGTGCTGGACCAGGTGGATTCCCGGGTAACCCGGGAGATGGTGTCCTCCCTGACCATGAAGGGCTGCGTGGAAGCCCGCACCTCCTATGGAGGCACCGCCCCCTGCGAGGTGGAGCGCCAGATTGCCGCCGGAAGGCAGTGGCTGGAGCAGACGGCAAAGTGGATGTAAAGCGATGGCTCAAGAGGCTTGACCTTATGGTCGAGCCTCTTTTTTTGCTTTCGGGGGCTTGTCTTCGCCTTTCTTGCGAGAAACGAAAAAGAAGAACAAAATTGCGGAAATTTCGGCGAAATCCCGGAGATTATGCAATTCAGAATTACGACTTTCAGCTGTTCTTCAGCTGCTCTTAACATCTACTTCATAAAGGCTTAAGAAATTTTTAATTTTATTGCGCTATTTTTTTAGTGACATCGGCCGAAATAAACTAGCTGAAATTAACAAAAGGAGTGTTCCTACATGATTCATATCCACCAACCGGCCAAATGGATGCGCTTGGTCGTGGGTACTGTGCTTACCGCATTGGTTCTTTGGACATGCAATATTCCCGCCTTTGCCGCGGGTGGCCTGGAGATGAGCACCGACTACCCCGGCATCGTGGTCAAAGCGGGAGATTCCGTCAACTTTTCCGTCAGTTTCAGCAATGACACCGGAGCGCCTTTGTTTGCGGATTTGAGCGTCGAGTCCATCCCCGACGGGTGGAGCGGATACTTCAAGGGCGGCGGCAACCAGATCAGCCGGATTGCCGTCAAGCCCGGCAGCGCTTCCACCACGGCGACCTTTTCCCTGACCATTCCCGCGGATGCGGCGGAGGGCGACTACTCGGTAGTTCTGAAGGCCACGTCGGATTCGGGGCTCAGCGACACCCTGGAGCTGCAGTTGAATGTGGGACAAGTTGAGACCAGCGAGGGCAAATTTACCGCCCAGTATCCCGAACTGCAGGGCGCTGCCAGCGCCACCTTTAACTTCAGCACCACGCTGGCCAACAACGGCCTGGAGGAGCAGTCCTACAGTCTGACCGCCCAGCCACCCGAAGGATGGCAGGTGGGCTTTAAACCTTCCGGAGCCAGCAGCCAGGTGGCAAGCCTGTCGGTGGACGCAGGCGGCAGCACCTCCATTACCGTTACCGTGACCCCGCCGGCCAGCGTCAAAGCCGGGACCTATAAGATTCCCTGCGCGGCGGTCTCCGCCAGAGAAACCCTTGCCACCGAACTGACGGTGATCATCACCGGCTCTTACAGCCTGGATGTGTCCACTCCCAGCGGCCGTCTCAGCGCGGAGGCTTACGCGGAGCGGGAAACTCCCATCACTTTGAGCATCACCAATACCGGCAGCAGCGACCTGCGGAATGTGAACCTGACTTCCTCGGCGCCCGCAAACTGGAACGTACGCTTTGACACCTCCACCATCGATGTGCTGGAAGTGGGCGCCACCAAAGAGGTGACCGCCTACATCACGCCCAGTTCCGACGCCATGACGGGGGATTACATAACGGTGATTACCGCCAGTACCTCCGAAACTTCCGACAGGGCGGAATTCCGGGTGTCGGTCAAGACCAGAACGGCCTGGGGCGTGGTAGGTGTCGTACTCATTCTTGCGATGGGAGCCGGCTTGGCGGCGATTTTCCGCAAGTATGGGAGAAGATAAACTATGACACAGGCCAGGACCATCATTGAAACCCGGGAGCTTACCAAGCGTTACGGCGACATTGTGGCGGTGGACTCCCTGAACCTGAGCATCCGGCAGGGGGAAGTGTTCGGCCTGCTGGGGCCCAACGGAGCGGGAAAAACCACCACAACCCTGATGCTTTTGGGGCTGACCGAGCCCACCAGCGGCTCCGCATACATCGAGGGCCACAACTGCACCAGGGAGCCTATCGCCGTCAAAAAGCTGGTGGGGTATCTCCCCGACAACGTTGGATTCTACGGCGACATGACCGGCCGC
>JAKPGH010000251.1 GCA_029550985.1 Bacillota bacterium | reverse complement strand
TGGCGTCGCGTGTCATCCTCATTCTCTTTCCGCGGCCGTATATAGACGGAGAGCCTTACTGGGATGGTGGAATCATGGCAAATACTCCGCTTCTTCCTGCGCTCGAACGCGGATGCAAAGAAATCATTGTGGTTCTGCTTTCTCCTGTCGGTGGAGCCAGGCTGTCTCCTCCGGCAACCAGACGCCAGGCCCTGGAGCGTGTTTTTGAGATGTCTTTGATTGGATCCTACGAAGCATTCATGTCCCATCTCGCCTACGAGTACAAACAAAGATCGCAGCAGAGCGTAATACGCAAATTGATTCGTAGAACTCTCACTCTGGGGGACACTCGCATTGCAACGGTTGCTCCAGGGCAAATGCTTGGATTTTATTCTATTTTGAATTTCTCGGCCCGTCAGGCGGACACTCTCATTCATGAGGGTTACATGGACGCGCGCAATCAGCTATCGCAGTTTTTTGGCCTGGACGAAGCGCCTTACTAGTGATCTTAAAATTCATAATTTAATCTTGCCTCCTTTTAGGGTCGAGTTATACTGAGGGCGTTCAGGGTGCCTGGTTTTGCGGATGCACCTGAGGCTCTGCTGCATTGCGCCCCCGGCACCGGGAGGCTGTATGAAAAATGCGCTGCTCTGGCTGGAAGATCACAAAGACTGGGGAATCGAAATGCTCCGTATGTACCTCGGAGTAGTTTTGATTCTCAAAGGTTTTTACTTCATTCGTGACATGAATTCTTTGCTCGCTCTCATTGGCCTGCAAAGCTCTTTGTGGCTGGGTGGAATTTTCGCTCACTACATTGTTCTGGCTCACCTGATCGGTGGTCTGTTTGTGATCATCGGTCTTCTGACCAGGATCGTAGCTGCCTTTCAAGTGCCGATTTTGCTGGGTGCCTGCTATGTGGTTTTCAACCATGATGGGATTCTGTCCGCTTCCTCGAATTTCGAATTCACTTCCCTGGTGCTGATTTTGCTTGTGATGTTTGTGTTTTACGGTGGGGGAAGGTTGTCCGTGGATTACTTCCTGGGCAAACCAAAGGACTGATGTGGCGCCGGCGATTGAGAGAATTTCGCGGTGCGAAATTCTTCACATGGGAATGCGCGCGAAAATTCGCACGAAAATCCTGCGCACCTGAAAGAATGCCTTTCTTTCCGTGCGTGGTCTCAATTTCAACGTGCCCTTGAACCGGATTGGGGAGTTGAGATGTTTCCGTGCTGCGCAATCAACCTTTTCTTGTTGACCTGACCCGAAAAACACGCGAGAATGAAGTATGCGTTGCTTGTCGGGAAGATCGATTTCAAAGCGCATAGTCCGGCTCTCAGGTTCCGCCGCAAGGGCATATGCAGCGGTGGCTCAAACGTCTCTAATTTTCGCCTTCTCGTGTACGGGCTCTTTCCCCATAAGCAATCGAGATGTGAACGGCGCATATCTACTGCTCGGCGCGATGATCGGAAGCGCGATGATGCCGCGGTATCCGCGATTTATGTATGTGACCAACTTCTCATCTGCCACCGTATCGATGTATACGATCAATCAGACGACTGGTGTGCTTTCCGCAAACGGTACTATCGCGGCGGGTACTCAGCCTCGAGACATTGTCGTAGATCCGAGCGGAAGATTTGTGTATGCCGCTAATAACGGCTCCAATAGCGTATCGATGTATTCCATCAACCAGACAACTGGATCTCTCACATCTATTGGAACCATAGCCGCGGGTTCGAGCACTCAGGGCTTAGCAGTGGATCCTGGTGGCAATTTTATTTATGCAGTCAACAACGCGTCAAACAACGTCTCCATGTTCACCGTAAATCAGGCAACTGGCATGCTTTCGCCAAACGGTACGATCGCTGCGGGAACAGGTTGTCTGGGCATTGCTGTAGATCCAACAGGTAAGTTTGCGTATGTGGCAAACAACACTTCGAATAATGTGTCCATGTACACAATCAATGCGGTGACCGGAGTTCTGTCCGCGAACGGCACGATCGGTGCCGGGACAGGGCCCATGGGTGTTGTTGCAGACCCGACGGGTAAGT
>JAKPGH010000240.1 GCA_029550985.1 Bacillota bacterium | reverse complement strand
CCCCTTGTCCTATGCGGTTGGGAGGAAAACGCTGAAAAAAGGATGGACTTTTGTTCCCCATAGCCCATAAAGAGTGGAATAGGAAAAGACAAATATTCCAAACGGCAAAGGTGAATTGTACAAATATGTGAATAAAATTTTGTACCCCTTTTTTGAGTGCAGCTATTGATTCCTGTTTTTTGATATGCTAAATTAAAGTCAACGGTTACGAAATCGGTTACGTAACCGGTAACAAACTAAGTAACGGGAAAATCCCCGTGGCAAACATCGGGTAACACGCAAGGAAATTGAGCTAATTTACCGTTTTCTCCACACTTCGGGCATGTCCGCCCGGCGCGGGAAAGGAGGTGTTGGGTCAGCCGCCTAAATTGACACAATTACCGTTTGCATCCGTGTTATCCTAACAGTACAGTATCACCTCGCTTTTTGAAGGCTTGCAAAAGCGGCCGATAAATATCGTTCCAACTTTATTGTGTTTTGCTTTTGGCGGTTGCCAGAAGTAAAAATAAAATACTGCAACGAAAGGAAACGTTATGAAAAAGTCAATTGCTCTTCTTTTAGCGGTAATGTTGATGGCCCTTCCTTTGGCTGCCTGCTCCGGCAACACCAGCAGCCAGACCTCTTCGTCTGCCAGCGCCTCTGAGCCTGCCAGCTCGGCTGCCGCCAGCCAAGAGGCTGCCAGCGAAGCTGCCCCCGCTTCCGACGAACCCATCCTCAACTTTAAGTTGGCCGAAAACCAAAGCAAAGAAAACCCCGTATCCCAGGGCGTGCAGATGTTTGCCGACCTGGTGAAGGAAAAGACCAACGGCACCGTTACCATCGACGTCTATCTCGATGCGCAGCTGGGCAACGAAAATGAAACCATCGACCAGGTACAGGCCGGCACGCTGGATTTCGCCCGCATCAACACTTCTGCTCTGGCTTCCACCGCCGATGAAGTGGGCGTCTTCACTCTGCCCTACATCTTCACCAGCACCGAGCACAAGTACAAGGTGCTGGACGGCGAAGTCGGCCAGAAGGTCATTGAGGACCTGCTCAAGTACAACATGATCGGCCTGGAGTACTGGGAGGCCGGTTCCCGGAACTTTTACACCGTCAAGAAGCCCGTGCAGAGCGTCGCCGACCTGAAGGGCATGAAGCTGCGTGTGCAGCAGTCCGACGTTGCCATCCGGATGGTGGAGCTGCTGGGCGGCGCCGCTACCCCCATGGCCTACGGTGAAGTGTATCAGGCTCTGCAGACCGGCGTTATCGACGGTGCTGAGAACGACTTCGTTTCCTACTACACCTCCGGCCACTACGAAGTTGCCCGTTACTACACTTTGGACGGACATATGGCTCCTCCCGCCATGCTGCTGATGAGCAAGACTTCCTGGGATAAGATGAGCCCCAGCCAGCAACAGGCGGTCAAAGAAGCCGCCCGGGAAGCCTGCCTGTGGCAGAGACAGGCCATGCAGGACTACCAGAACGAAGCCCGCGCCAAGGTAGAAGCAGCCGGTTGCACCATCTATGAAGTCAACGTTCAGGAATTCCAGGATGCCGTGTCCGAAATTTACAACATGTATCCTCAGTATTCCGAAGTGATTCCGCAAATCCAAGCCCTTTCTGAATGAGTTAGTTCCCGGAAAGAAGGTGGAAATCGCCGTATTTCACGTGATCGGAAATGCGGCGATTTCTTTCTAAAACAGCGGTTCTTCTGAAAAAAGGAGGAGGTTAGTAGGTGAGCAAGCTAGTCAATCAGATCCGGCGGGTTCTGGACAAGATTATTGACGTCAAGCGCCATATCTGTGCTCTGATGTTAGCCATCATGATTGCCATCACCTTTGTTCAGGTAGTGATGCGCTTTGTATTCCGGTCTCCCTTCAGCTGGTCGGAAGAAGTCACCCTGATGATTTTGGTGTGGTTTGGCTATCTCTGTATGTCCATCGACATTTATACCGACAGCCACGCGGCCCTTTACTTCTTGTACAACAAGTTGCCCCCTGCGCTGCGCAAAGCGGCGGATTTGTTCCGCCACGGACTGCTGTGCTGGCTGTTTGTGCAGTTGACCTATTACGGCACCATCATTACCAAGCTGAATCTTCCCAAACCTCAGCCCGCCACCCGCTTTTCGCAGGGCTGGCTGTACGCTCCCTTGATTGTGGGCGGCATCTTTATGGTGATCTACACGATGTTCGACTTTTTGGCGGCTCTTGCAAAGCCCCTTTCCGCTTACGAAGATGAGTCGAAGCGGGAAAAGACAGTGGATGACCTGAATGTGGAAAGGGGAGGAACCGTATGAACATTGCAATGGGAACTGCCATTCTCTTTGGTACCCTGGCCGTTTTGATGTGCTTGCGGGTACCCATTTCCTTCAGCTTGGGCATTTCCGCCCTGTTTACCGCCATTTATCTGGATATTCCCTTCCTGAACCTGTTCCAGAAAATGGCCACCGGCATTACTAGCTTTACCTTTATGTGCGTGCCCTTCTTCATCATCATGGCGCAGATTATGACCGACGGCGGCATCTCCGACCGGCTGACCAAGTTCTGCAACGTGCTGGTGGGCAGAATGCGGGGCGGCACCGCCATTGTCAACTGCGTGGTATCCATGTTCTTTGGGGGAATTTCCGGTTCTTCCATTGCCGACGTTTCCTCCATCGGCGCCTTTTTGATTCCCGCCATGGTCAAAGAGGGCTACGACGCCGATTACAGCGTGGCGGTCACCTGCACCAGCTCGGTGGAAGGAATTATCATTCCCCCCAGCCAAAATATGATTTACTACATTGTGGCGGCTGGCAGCGGACTTTCCATCAGCACCATGTTTATGTGCGGCTATCTGCCCGGTTTTATCCTTACCATGGCCCTTTGCGTATGTTCCTACGTCATTGCTGTCCGCAAGAAATACCCTATTTCGGAAAAGCGGCCCTGGAAAGAAAACATCATCATTGTCAAGGAGGCTCTTCTGGGCCTTGTCACCATTCTGATTGTGGCGGTGGGCATTACCGCGGGCGTCTTTACCGCCACCGAAGCGGGCGCTATTGCTGCCGTGTACGCCCTGATCATCACAGCCTTTATTTACAAAACCATTGACTTTAAAAAGTTTGTGGGATGCCTGATCAAATCCCTGAAGAGCCTGAGCACCATTATGGCCATCATCGCCACCTCCAACGCGTTCAGCTATGTTCTATCCTACCTGAAAGTGCCTGCCCGGGTGGCCACCGCTCTGACCAATGTCTCCGACAATCCTACGGTGGTATTGCTGATGATGGTGCTGCTGATGATCATCCTGGGCTGCTTCATGGACATGGGAATTCTCATCATTCTGCTCACCCCCATTTTTTATCCGGTGGCCATGTCCATTGGCTACAACCCTTACCACTTTGGCTTGATTATGGTGCTGACCCTGGGACTCGGCCTGCTGACTCCTCCGGTTGGAACCTCTTTGTGGGCGGGATGCGCCATAGCCAATATACCCATTGAAAAATCCCTCAAAGGCTTCCTGCCTTTCTACTTTACCTACCTTGTCGTTCTGGCATTCATCATCTTCTTCCCGGAGATTAGCTTGTGTCTGCCCAGAGCGTTGGGGTACGTCTAACACACCGAAAAACATAGCCGCAGTGCGGAACGGTACATAGTCTGCAACATCCACCTGCGGTTGGTGCAAACGGCAACCGACGGTTCTCACAGGTTGCCGTTTCATCTGTACGAGTACCGGCACTAAGGCACAGTTGAGGAGCACACATGATCATATGGATGGAAAACGAATCCCTTCGGGTGGCTGTCAATACCCAAGGTGGGCATATTGAGGAGATATCGGGGAAAACAGGCGACAGCAGCTACTACTGGAGCTACGACCCGACCGTGTGGCCTCGCAGGACCTCGGTGTGTTTTCCCATTTGTGGTGCTCTACCGGATGGAAGCTACACCTACCAAGGCAACCGGTATGAAATGCCCATGCACGGATTCTTGCGGGAGCAGAATCTGACGGTTCGGCGCCAATCTGCCCGCGAACTCTGCCTGGAAGCCACCCAAACACCGGAAACCCTCAGGATATACCCCTTTGCATTTGTCTTTCAGATTATCTATCAGCTGCTTGGGCGCCGTCTGCAAGTCGCCTACCGGGTGAGCAATCCTTCGCCCAACGAACCGATGCTCTTTGCAGTCGGCAGCCACTACACCTATCAGGTTCCCATCCGGCAGGGGGAGCGGTCGGAGGATTACAGCCTTGCTTTCTCCCCGTGTTCGGAATTTACCCAGCTTCATTTGGAGGACGGTTTGGTCAGCCAACACATCTCCCCATTCCATTGGAAAAAGGGAATGCCTCTGAATGAGCTGGACAAAAACGGTTCGGTGCTTCTGCACTGTCCCGCCCAGCCGGAGGAACACACTGTCACCCTGGAGAACGCCA
>JAKPGH010000236.1 GCA_029550985.1 Bacillota bacterium | reverse complement strand
TATTCGGCGGTGACCCAGCCGTAACGCCCATAAACCGCCTGTTGCCCGATGGCGGTGAAGAGATAGATGATAAGGTATGGTCCCAGAATGGCAACCATGGTGGCGCCCGTGTTGACCAGCAGCAGCTTTTCCCGGCGCAGGGGAAGGGCGTGGTAGAGGTCGGTCATCTTTTTGCTGTGGAGGTAGCGGGCGGAAAAGAGAGCCGCCGCAAAGGTGATAAGGGCCAGTATCACTCCCACAAATCCGGGCTGCGCGTCGCTGAGATAGATGCCGTAAAAGTATCTGGAATAATAATCCCGAATCGCCCCGGTCAAATCGGGGCCGTTGTAGCTGTAAAGAAGGTGGGAATGCTCGGGGGCGTCCACCATATAGGGAATCACGATGACGATAAACAGCAGAATGGTTGTGGCTATGATGAAGGAAACCTGGTTGAGCAGCGCGGAGCGGAAGAATCCCAGCCCCTTGCTCTTGCTAGAAAATGATTTTGGAGTAATCATAGCCTACCGCCTCCATTTCATGAATGAATACCTCTTCCAAAGTCAGGGGAACCGTTTCCACCAGGATAGGTCCCATTTTGTGGATTTCCGCCACCACTTGGTCGGCGTTGCCGCGCACAATCAAATTGATGACGCTGCCGCTAATTTCGTACTGCATGACGTCCAGAACTTTCAGGCTTTCCGGCTTGGGCGGCACTTTAAAGACGGCCTGCACCTTGCAGAAACCCAGCTTGACCTGGTCGATTTCGCGAGCGAAAATCACCTTGCCGGCGTGGAGCAGCCCCATGTGGTCGCAAAGGTCCTCCAGTTCCCGCAGGTTGTGGGAGGCGATGACCACCGTCATGCCACCGTCGGCAATTAAGTCCGCCAAAATCTTTCGCAGGCCAATGCGGATGACCGGGTCCAAACCGTCAAAGGCTTCGTCCAGCAGCAGAATGTCCGGCCGGCAGGACAGGGCGAGAATGAGAGCCGTCTGCCGCTTCATGCCTTTGGAGAAGGTGTTGATTCGCTTTTTAGGGTCGATGGGAAAGCGGTCGCACATCTCCCGATAAGTATCCCAGCTGAAGGACCGGTAAATGCCGGCGTAAAACCGGGCCATATCGTTCATGGAGCTTTGCGGCAAAAAGTACAAATCGTCGGAAACGTGGAAAATGCGCTCCTTGATGGAGGGGTTTTCAAATGGCGGCTGCCCCGCCACCAGAATTTCTCCCCCATCCGGCCGGTAGATGCCGGAAATCAGGCGGAGCAGGGTGGATTTCCCCGAGCCGTTGGTCCCCACCAGGCCGTAAATCGAGCCCCGGGGAATTTCGGCGGTAAAATCGTTCAAAGCGGCAAAGCCGTCGAAGGTTTTGGTCAAAGCGGTTGCAGTAATCATTCCTTCTGTTCCTCCTCGTACACCTTGCGCACGGTTTCCAGCACCAGTTGGAGAGGAATACCGCATTGCTTGGCAAGGGCAGTCGCCTGAGCAATTTTTTGCAGATATTGCTGGTATAGCTGTGCGTCCAAATCCAACTTGGTACTGAGAAAACTTCCCTTTCCCGTCACCGAGTAGATGATGCCTTCCCGCTCCAGCTCCTGGTATGCCTTTTGCACCGTGTTGGGGTTAATCCCCAATTCTCTGGCAAAAGTGCGCACCGAAGGCAGCTGGTCGTTGGGGCGCAGCTGTCCGATGGCGGCAAGCTCGCAGATCTTTTGTTTTAGCTGCTCGTAAATTGGTAT
Organism: Bacillota bacterium; assembly: GCA_029550985.1. Taxonomy (GTDB): domain Bacteria; phylum Bacillota; class Clostridia; order Oscillospirales; family Ruminococcaceae; genus WRAV01. The sequence continues at coordinate 2,272 of JAKPGH010000236.1, read as the reverse complement.
CCGGCTTTGCAGGTCCAGCTTAATCAAGCCTTGTGCCCCCTTCCCTGAAAACAGCTAAACTGTATTACTTAGAATAGTACATTTAGTACGGTACCATGTTTTGCTTTTTCTGTCAAGAGCTTTCCCTAAAAAAATACGAAAAAAGCAATTTCATCGGTTTTGCCCTGTTATCGGTCGGCTTGCAGTTTGTTATCGCCCCGTTTTGACCAAAATCGGCCCTGCGGCGAAGTGCACTCGCATGCCCGGTGTGCATAGGATAGGGTATGAAGAGGCGAACGCTGCGCTTTCTCCCCTGGAGATTCCGGCATACCGGCATGTCCATTCGCATCCGGCGAGGCTAAAATTGACGCAAGGTTGTGGGAATGGCGGCTGCCGCCGTTCCGCCCTGCCCATGTTCTGCATGGGATCCAACTGGAGATGTTGCGCTAAGGAAAATACCAATATGCGGCCAGCACCGTTCTGGCCGCATTTATATAGCAAGGGTGATTTTTCATGACTCCGTGTGAGCTCAATGCCATTCTTGCAGCCATTACCAACTATCTGTACGTCAACCTGTCTCCCCACGATTTTAAATGCCTGAGTGTGTTTCTTTCCCTGCTCAGCAAACAGATGTTCACGCTGATCGCCCTCAAGGAAATCTGCAACCAAAACGACGATATTGTGGTGGCGGCGGACGTGGATTAACCGGTTTTCGGAAGAGCGGGGCGGCTGCGGCATATCGCTGCATAAAAACAGCAGGCCCGAAAGCCTGCTGCTGAATTGGCATATGGTGGAGCAATTATTCGAGATAGCGGATGACCGAAATCACGCGGCCCAAAAGCTCCACTTCGTCCAAAATGAGAGGGTCGAAGGCGTCGTTTTCCGGCTGAAGGCGGAAACGGCCGTTTTCCTTGTAGTACCGCTTGACGGTGGCCTCCCCCTCCACCATGGCCACTACGATTTGGCCGTTTTCCGCGGTGGCGCATTTTTCCACCACCACCAAATCGCCGGGCAGAATGGCGGCGTTCTTCATGCTCTCCCCCTGAACCCGCAGGGCGAACAGCTCCCGCCCACGGGCAACCTCGCTGCTGATGGGCAGATAGGATTCGATATTTTCAACGGCAAGGATGGGGAGCCCCGCCGCCACCGTCCCTACCAGAGGCACGGATACATGGCCGCGGCCCGGCAGGCGAATCGCCCGGTTGAGGCCCTCGGTGAGGAGAATATAGCCCTTTTCCGCCAGCGCCTTCAGGTCGCTGTGAACGGTGGAGGTGGATTTGATGGAAAGGGCCTGACAGATTTCCCGAACACTGGGGGCGGAACCTTCCTCAATTCGCTCGACGATATAGCGATAAATTCGTTCCCGGCGCTGATCTACTTTTTCCATACCGTACCTCCTGTCAGACTGTGAACATCCCTAAAAGCAGCCAGGATGAATTGATTTACAAATTATAGCAGAAAACGTTAATGTTTATTTACAGTGCCTTAACAAACAGCCGGAAGAATAGGTTATAATAAAACTGTACCAAGAATCGAGCCGCAACGTGAATTGGTATTGCTCTACCCTCCTCAAAACACACCTCAAACTAATCGGCAAAAACCGCTGTGTACTCTGTACACAGCGGTTTTTGCATTGCTGGAAACGTTCCGCTGTGAGAATTTCGAGTAGAGCTCAAAGAAAAGCCTCTTTTACAGAATGTTTCGAGAAGTTGGCAGTCGTTCGGCAAATGCCTTGTTTGGGTCAAGGTTTTCTTCCCAAGGAGAAAACCCGTTATTTTGCCACCAGGCCCACTTTCTTATAAACCTTGGCCAAAACCCGGGAGGAGATGGCAAGGGCCCGCTCGGCTCCCCGCTGGTAAACTTGGGTCAGGTAGGCTTTATCTTCAATGAGGCGGGCGTATTCGTCCCGCACGGGCTGCAGCCTTGTGTTGACCGCTTCAGCCACCGCCAGCTTAAAGTCGCCGTATCCCTTGCCCGCAAATTCCTTTTCAGCTTCCGAAATGGTGATGCCGCGGCATACGGAGTAGATGGTCAGCAGGTTGTTGATGCCGTCCTTGCCTTCCCGGTACGCCACTTCGCCCTCGGAGTCGGTGACGGCGCTTTTGATTTTCTTCACCACCACGTTGGGCTCATCCAGAATGGAGATATAGGCCTTGGGATTCTCGTCGGACTTGGACATCTTCTTGGTGGGGTCCGCCAGGCTCATGATTTTTCCCCCTTCTTTGGGGATGTAGGGCTCGGGCACCACAAAGGTGTCGCCGTAGATGCCGTTAAAGCGGATGGCCACGTTCCG
>JAKPGH010000224.1 GCA_029550985.1 Bacillota bacterium | reverse complement strand
GGTGGACGGACTCGGTGTCGGCGACGTGGGCAGCGTGGTGCTGCGGGACCGCAAGCATCTGGCGGAGGACGGACTGATTGTGGTGGTCACCACGGTGGACGGCCGTTCCGGCAAGATTCTGGCCGGACCCGACATTGTATCCCGCGGATTTGTCTATGTCCGGGAGTCGGAGGACATGATCGACAAGGCCGAAACCATCGCCAAAGATTCCATCGAGAACTGCATCAACAACAATACCCGGGAGTGGGGCACCCTGAAGCAGAAAGTGCGGGACGACCTTTCCGATTACTTCTGGCAGGTTACCAAGCGCAGCCCCATGATTTTGCCGGTGATTCAGGAAATTTACGATTGAGGAAAAAGTGATTCCGGGTGTGCCTGACCGGAATCACTTTGCTTTGTGGGGGAATCCGGAGAGTTCAAAAACGCTTGGGATTTATCGACTTTTTTCCTTAATCCTTGTGTGAAAGAGGAAATCTTGGTATAATAATCGAAAAGCGTAAACCCATGACCGAACAGGTGCGGCCCCTTTGCGGCAAACGCACCGATGCCTGTTGTGACTGTCTGTTAGAATGAGGAAGGCTCGTCCCCAATTCCAACGACTTGAGTTCAGATAGGAGCCGAATATGCAGAACCGACTCAAACTCTTCACCCCCATTGTTGCGGCGCTGATGCTGCTTTCCGCCACCCTGGCGGGCATCACCTTTTTTTATGACCGCAGGCTGTTTCTCGTCTACTCCACCATGGTGATTGTGGTGTTTGTCGTGGTGCTGATTATGCTCCACGCCCTGAATCGGCGGACCAAAGACCTGCTGGAAGAGGTGGCGGACAGCATACGGTATGCCATGGGAGGCGCCTTTACCGAGTTGCCCACGCCGGTGATTGCGGTGCTGGGCGGCCACGACATTATATGGTACAACCAACTGTGCGCCGAACGGGTCTTTGGCGGACGGGAAATGCTGGGGGAAGATATCACCGAAGTGTTTCCGGGCATTGATATGACCGGCTCCTCCCCACCCGAGGGGTATCATGTCGCCTACGGCAGTCGGGCCTACACCGCCTTTGTGGCTACGGTGGAAATCAAAGAGGGCCTTGCCTCGGTCATCTATCTCATCGACGACACCAATCTGAAATACTTCGCCAACGAATACCACGAAAGCAAGCCCAGCGTGGCCTTGCTGGTGGTGGACAACTACGACGAGCTGATTCAGGACTACAAGGACAGCGAGCGGGCCCAGCTCATGAGCCAAATCGAGCAGGCCATGGAGCGGTACATGATAGACCATCACGGCTTCGTCACCAAAATTGCCAAGGACCGCTTTATTGCCATCATCGAAACCCGCGGCGTCCGCAAAATGATTGCCGGAAGGTTCGAACTGTTGGACAGGGTTCGCAGCCTTTCCGCGGGGGACCGAATGTCCGCCACCCTTTCCATCGGTTTGTCCGGAGAAGCGGGCAGCCTGTACGAAGCCGAACAAAACGCCCGGCAGGCGCTGGATATGTGCCTGGGCCGGGGCGGCGACCAGGCGGCGGTGAAAACCGCCAACGGCTACGAGTTTTACGGAGGCGTGTCCAAAGCCATTGAAAAGCGGACCAAGGTCAAAACCCGCATCATCGCCAATGCCCTTTCGGAGCTGATTGAAGGAGCCTCCAACGTCATTTTGATGGGGCACCGCTTTTCCGACCTGGACAGCGTGGGCGCCGCCGTCGGCATGTTCCGGGCGGTGCGCAGCATGAACAAGCCGGTGCAGATTGCCCTCGACAAGCAAAAGAATCTGGTCAAGCCCCTTCTGGAAAAGCTCTTCCAGGCAGGGTACAGCGAAGACGACTTTTTGCCCCCCGAAGCGGCGTTGGAGCTGGTCAACCCCAAGACGGTGGTGATTATTCTCGACACCCATGTGCCCCACGTGGTGGAGTCGGAAGCCATCTACCGGGCGGCGAAAAACGTGGTGGTCATCGACCATCACCGCAAGCTGGTGGGCCATATCGACAATGCCGTCATCTTTTTCCACGAGCCTTACGCTTCCTCCACCTGTGAAATGGTGACGGAGCTGCTCCAGTACTTCCCCAGCCGCCCCGCCCTCAGCCGGGTGGAAGCGGAAGCGTTGATGGCCGGCATCATGCTGGACACCAAAAACTTTGTGCTGCGCACCGGCGTGAGAACCTTTGAGGCTGCCGCCTGGCTGCGCCGGATGGGAGCCGACACGGTGGAGGTCCGCAAGATGTTTGCTTCCTCCCTGGAGGTCTATCAGCAAAAGGCTTCCTTCATCGCCACCGCCCAAATTTATCAGCGCTGCGCCATTGCCGTTTCCGACGAAGTTTTTGAGGATATCAAAATCGTGGCCGCCCAGGCCGCGGACGAATTAACCACCATTGCCGATTTGGACGCCTCCTTTGTCATCTATGTCTATGGGAATGAGGTCAACGTGTCCGCCCGCTCGCTGGGAGCCATCAACGTGCAGCTGATTATGGAAAAACTGGGAGGCGGCGGCCACCAGACCATGGCGGCGGCCCAGTTCCCCAACACCGATGTGGAAACGGTGCGCCGCAGGGTGATGGAGGCCATCGACGAATACTACGCCGAAGTCCGCCGGCCGGTCAGTTAGCCGCCGGCTTGCTTTTAGGGAACACCCTCCTGGGAAGTGTCCCAAATCGAAAGACAGTATCTTGAGAAAGGAAGAGATTCCATGCAGGTGATTTTGAAAGAAGATGTTCCGGGCAGCGGCAAGAAGGGCGAGCTGGTCAAGGTATCCGACGGGTACGCCCGCAACTATCTGCTCAAGCGGGGACTGGCCATTCAGGCGACTCCCCAGGCCCTGGCGGAATACGAGGCCCAACAGGCCAGCATTGCCCATAAAAAGCAGACCGAGCAGGCCGCCGCTCAGGCAATCGCCGACAAGCTCAACGGCAAAACCCTGACCATCTCCGCCAAAGCGGGGGAGAGCGGAAAACTGTTCGGCTCCATTACCTCCAAAGAAATTTCGGCCGAAATCAAAAAGCACTTCGACGTTGACATAGACCGCCGCAAAATTTCCATGAAGGGCGACATCAAGGCCTACGGCGACTACACCGCCGAAATCAAGCTCTACTCCGGCATCACTGCTAAAATCAACATCAAAGTGGGCGAATAAATCTAAGGAATCGGGAGAATGAACCGTGCCACAGCAAATGAACGATCGACCGACCGATCTGTTGGATCAGGCGTTGCCCTATAGCTTGGAAGCGGAACAGAGCGTACTGGGCGCCGTTCTGGTGGACGCTTCCTGCCTGAGCGTGGTGCTGGACAATCTGCGGCCCTCCAACTTTTACCGGGAAGAGCATCAGAAAATCTTCGAGATTATGCTGCATCTCTTCACCACCGCCCAGCCGGTGGACTTTGTCACCGTTCTGGAGCAGGTGTGCCGGGAAAATGTCTTTCCCAGCGAGGCAGACGCCAAAGTGTACCTCACCCAGCTGGTGGAGATTGTCCCCTCCACCCGCAATGTGGAAGCCTACGCCAACATTGTGCGGGAAAAAAGCTACCTGCGCTCCCTGATTTCCGCTGCCCACGAGATTATCGAAAACTCCCGAGATTCCGGCGAAAGCGCCCAAACCATCCTGGACAGCGCGGAACAGCGGATTTTTGAAATCCGCGCCGACCGCCATTCCTCCAAACTTCTCCCCATCGGCGACGTGTTGCTGGACATCTACGACCGGCTGCAAAAGCTTTCGGGAGAGGATCGGGAGCAGTATTTGGGCATTCCCACCGGCTTTGGGATGCTGGACCGCGTCATCACCGGGCTGAACAAGTCCGACTTGATTTTGCTGGCCGCCCGTCCCGCCATGGGAAAAACTTCCTTTGCCCTCAACATCGCCACCAATGTGGCCATGAAGGCCAAAAAGACCGTGGCCATCTTCTCGCTGGAAATGAGCCGGGAACAGCTGGTGGAGCGGATTCTAGCCAGCGACGCCATGGTGCAGGGAACCCGCATGCGAACGGGAGAGCTTTCTCCCGAAGAGTGGGTGCGCCTGGCCATTTCCTCCAAGGAGCTGGCCAAAGCTCCTATTTTGATTGACGACACCGCCTCCCTCACCGTGCCGGAAATGAAGGCCCGGCTGCGCCGGGTAAAGGATTTGGGCCTTGTCATCATCGACTATCTCCAGTTGATGAACGGGGGAGGCCGCAACGATAACCGGGTTCAGGTGGTCAGCGAAATCACCCGTTCCCTCAAGGTGATGGCCAAGGAACTGAACGTGCCGGTCATCGTGTTGTCTCAGCTTTCCCGCCAGACGGAAACCCGCGCCGACCACAGGCCCATGCTCTCCGACCTGCGGGAATCCGGCTCCATCGAACAGGACGCCGACCTGGTGCTCTTTCTGTACCGGGAAGCCTATTACAATCGGGATAGCGGGGAGCAAAATATTGCGGAGTGTATTGTAGCCAAAAACCGTCACGGAGAAACCGGCACCGTCAAACTGGGCTGGGATGGAGAGCACACCAAGTTCTCCGGGCTGGAGATGTACCGCGATGAAAGCTAAAGTGCTGAGCACCATACAACAGCACCAGATGTTTACGCAGGGAGCAGTTCTGCTGGTCGCCGTATCCGGCGGGGCAGATTCTGTGGCCCTGCTACACTTTTTGCGGGAACTGCGGGAGGAGTGGAACCTGACCTTAAGGGCGCTGCACCTCAACCACAACCTGCGGGGAGCCGAAAGCGGCGCCGACGAAGCCTTTGTCCGCAAGCTCTGCGCCGATTGGAATATTCCCCTGACGGTGGAGTCCGCCGACGTGGCGGCCCGGGCGGCCAAAACGGGGGAAAGCATCGAAGTGGCGGCCCGCAACTGCCGCTACGAATTTTTTGAGCGGGAAGGCAGGGCCCATCAGGCAAAGGTGGCGACGGCCCACACCTGCAGCGACAACGGGGAGACGGTGCTCCTCAATTTAATTCGGGGCACGGCGCTGCGTGGCCTTACGGGAATCGCGCCGGTGCGGGGCAGGTACGTCCGCCCCCTCATAGCCTGTACCCGCCGGGAAATTGAAGCCTACTGTCAGGAGCACAACCTTTCCTACGTCACCGACTCCACCAACCACAGCGACGCATACACCCGCAACCGGATTCGCAGGCACATCATGCCCCTGCTGGAGCAGGAAAACCCCCGGCTGGCGGAAGGACTTGCCCGGATGTGCGAAATTTTGCGGCAGGACGCCGACTATCTGGATGAGCAGGCCGAAACGGCGTTTGAAAATCTTAAGAATCCGGAAAAGCGGCTGAATCGTCGGGAATTTTTGCAGCTGCCGGGAGCGCTGAAAGGGCGGGTGCTGGCTCTGCTCCTGCGGCGGGAAGGGCTGGAGGCGGACAGCCGCACCATTCAAAACCTGTCCCGCATCGTCGAAGAGGGGGCGGGCGCCTGGCAGCTTTCCGACCGGGTGCGGTTCCGCTGCCGGGAAAAGGAGTTTTGGCTGGAGCAAATACTTGCCCCTATCCCTTATTTTTCGGTGGAGGTACCCGTCGGGCAAATCCGGGATGGTTCCGCCATACAGGTTTATAGTGGAAAAGAAGTTAAGTTCCGGGTGAAAGATAAGGAAAATTTCATAAAAACCCAAAATATTCATAAAAAAGCCTTAACCTATTCTTTGGATTATGATAGAATAGGGAAAATCCTAATCCTGCGGCAACGCTTGCCGTCCGACCGGCTGCGTTTGCCGGGACGGGGATGTTCCAAAACCTTAAAGAACTTGTTTCAGGAAAAGAAAGTGCCTGCTTCCCAACGGCTCGGACGAGTGGTACTGGAAAGCGGAGGCAGGGTTCTCTGGGTGGAGGGCATCGGACCTGACGAAAGCGTAGCGGTCAGCGATGCAACCGAAAGAATCTTGATGATAGAAGTAACGGAGGGACCCCATGAGCGGGAAGATCGCAAAAATTCTGATTGATGAAGAGACACTTCGAAAAAAAGTGGCCGAACTGGGCAAACAGATCAGCGAGGATTACAAGGACAAAAAGCTGCTGATGGTCAGCGTGTTAAAGGGCTCGGTTGTCTTTATGGCCGACTTGATGAGAAATATTGACATTCCATTGCGAATTGACTTCATGTCCGTTTCCAGCTACGGCAGCGGTGTAAAAACCAGCGGCGTGGTTAAAATACTCAAAGATCTGGATCACCCCATCGAAGGATACGATCTGCTCATTGTGGAGGATATTTTGGACAGCGGCATGACCTTAAACTACCTGCGGGAAGTTTTGGGAAGCCGTAACCCCAAGAGCATGCGGCTGGTCACCCTGCTGGACAAGCCGGATCGTCGGCAGGTGGATATTGTGCCCGACTACTGTGGCTTTGTCATTCCCGACGAGTTTGTGGTGGGATATGGGCTGGATTACGCCGAAGAATATCGCAACTTGCCCTATGTGGGAGTGCTGGATCCTTCCGCCTGGCAAGGGCAGGATGCTTAATTTGGAATGAAAACCGCAATAAGCGGAATACCATTGGAGTAAATGAAAGGGGAAAACCCCGCGCAGCGTTAGCGTCGCGGCGTTTTCGATCCCCACAAAGGGAGTGAAGCGATGCCACCAAAGCGTAACAAGGGTTTGGGCATTTATCTTGCGGTGCTCTTGGCCCTTATGCTCTTTGCAATGACCATGTTCAACTTTGACACCAGTGCGCCTTCTATAAGCTATACCGAAATTGTCTCCTATTTCCAGCAACACAGGGTGCGGGAATTCACCCTGGATATGGGAACGGGAGATTTGGAGATAACCAAGTTGGAGGGGGAAAACCCCGCCAATCTTCCCATTCTCTATAAAGTGCCCAGCGTTACCATGTTCTGGAACGACACCCGGGCATACATTGAGGAATACAACCTGGAGCATCCCGACGACATCATTCAGGGCACCTACAAGCCCGCTCAGGAGATGCCCTGGTGGGTCAGCCTGCTGCCCACCCTGCTGCTCATCGGCCTGATGATTGTGTTCTGGGTGCTGATGATGCGCCAGTCCCGGGGCGGAGGCAACGTGGCCGGGTTCGGCAAGGCCAAGGCGCGCTCGGCGCAGGACGGCAGGCGGGTGACCTTTGCCGACGTGGCGGGAGCCGACGAGGAAAAGGAAGAGCTGATTGAAATCGTCGAGTTCCTGAAAAACCCCGCCAAATTCAACGCCTTGGGAGCCCGTATTCCAAAAGGCGTGATTCTGATGGGCCCTCCCGGCACCGGTAAGACTTTGCTGGCCCGTGCTGTGGCGGGAGAAGCCCAGGTTCAGTTTTTTTCCATTTCCGGTTCCGACTTTGTGGAAATGTTTGTCGGCGTGGGCGCAAGCCGTGTCCGTGACCTGTTTGAACAGGCTAAAAAGAATGCCCCCAGCGTAATTTTCATCGACGAAATCGACGCGGTGGGCCGTCAGAGAGGCGCAGGCCTGGGCGGCGGCCACGACGAGCGGGAGCAGACCCTCAACCAGCTCCTGGTAGAGATGGACGGATTTTCCACCAATTCCGGCGTCATTGTATTAGCCGCCACCAACCGCCGGGATATTCTGGACCCGGCGCTGATGCGCCCCGGCCGCTTTGACCGGCAAATTACCGTCGGTTATCCCGACATCAAAGGGCGGGAGGAAATCCTCAGGGTTCACTCCAAAAACAAACCCCTTGCCCCCGACGTGGACCTCAAGACCATTGCCGGCACCACCCCCGGCTGGACCGGCGCCGATTTGGAAAACCTCATGAACGAAGCGGCTCTGCTTGCCGCCCGAAAGGGCCTGAAAGCCATCACCATGAAGGAAATTGAAGAGGCCAACATCAAGGTGGCCATGGGTCCCGAAAAGAGAAGCAAGGTGCTCACCGCCGAGGACCGCAAACTCACCGCCTATCACGAGGCGGGTCACGCCCTGTGCTTCTACTACTGCCCAACCCAGGACCCGGTGCATCAGGTGACCATTGTGCCCCGCGGCCCTGCCGGCGGCTTTACCATGCCTCAGCCCACCAAGGACCATATGTATGTTACCAAAACCCGCATGTTTGAAGACATCGTGGTCAGCCTGGGCGGACGGGTGGCGGAGCAGCTGGTGCTGGACGACATCTCCACCGGAGCGTCCAACGACTTGCAGCAGGCCACCAAAATTGCCCGCTCCATGATTACCCGCTACGGATTTTCCGAAAAGCTGGGTCCCGTGGTTTATTCCCAGGACCCCGACCAGGTCTTCCTGGGCCGGGATTACGTCAGCGGAAGCCATGTTTCCGACGCCATCCAGGCCGAAATTGACGCCGAAATCCGCCGCGTCATCGACGAAGCCTATCAAAAGTGCACCGAGATTCTCACCGAGCATATGGATAAGCTGCACCTGGTGGCGCAAAAGCTGCTGGAGAAGGAAAAACTCAACAGCGCCGAGTTTAAGGCTCTGATGGAATCGGATGAAAAGCCCAAGCCTTTGTCCGAAGTCGTCATCCCCGAGCTGAAGATTCCGGGATACACCAAGGAAAAGCCCGAGGAAAAGGCCTCCAAGGAAGAACAATCCCCCAGGGAAGAGCAATCCAAGGAAGAGTAGGCATCCCGGTGCAATTTCCTAAGGAGCAAACCTCCTCCAATCCGGATTCCGCCCAGCCGGAAACGGAGAAAAATGGTAATTTCGATAAAAAAATCAATTAAGGCCATTCGTTCAAATTAGGTAAAAAAAGAATAATTTTATTAAAATAAAACGACACAATATGTTAACTTTCATATTGTGTTTGTTTTATATGTTTGATAAAATAAAAACAAGCGCTAATTTTGCATGAGGAGGAGGAATATGGTCGAAGTTATTCAAAAGATTAAGGAAACAGAAGAAAATGCGGAAGAAATTAAAAAACAGGCCAGGCGTATGGCGGCCCAAATCAAAGACGAAGCCGTTGCCAATGGTCGTCGCCTCCTAGAAGCAAAGAACCAACAGGCTATGCAGGAATCAGCGGCCATCATCGAAAAGGCGCAAGCCGAGGCTAAGGCTCAGCTGGAGCGCTCACGCGCGGAGAGCGAAAAGCTGTGCCAGGAGCTGAAATCTTCTGCCAACGCCAAAATCAGTCAGGCGGCCAAGGTTATTGTGGAAAGGATTGTGGGCAGCGTATGATAGTTAAAATGGAGAAGCTGTCCGCCGTCGCGCTGCTGGAGGATAAAGAAGCGATTCTCAGCGGTTTGCAGCGCGCGCAGTGTATCCAGATGCGTCCCTTGGAGGCTTTGGAGAGCTACGAGGACATAGCGGCTCTCACCGAGGCCGGCCGAGTGGACGTTTATACTCTGGAGCAGACAGCGTCCCGATATGCTACCGCACTTTCGGCCATATCCGCCTATGCGAAGAAGCGAAGCATGTTTGCTCCCAAACCTACGGTTCTTTTTGACCAACTGGAAGACGAGACCATACTGGCCCGCGGGGAGGCAATCTGCAGCGCCATTGAGGGAATATTGGCGGAGCTTTCCAGGTTGCGAGCCGCCCGGAGTAAAGATGTCTTTACCCGCGCTTCTTTGCAGCCCTGGGCGGAAAATGATTTGCCCCTGGAACTGGAGGGAACGCGGTCGGTATCCGTGGAGTACTTCCTGCTTCCCGCCAAGACCGACATGACCCGGCTGGAACAGCTGCAGCAGGAGCAGGCGCCGGCCTGTGTCCTGAAGGTGATTTCCCAGGACGGCGAGCAGCAGTATCTGCTGGCCATCTGCCACAATCGGGACAAGGCTGCCCTGTGGGAACTTCTCAAAAGTCTGGGGGCCTCCCGCATGTCCTTCGGCGGGTTGAAGGGTACCGCCCTGGAAAACATCAGGGCCCTGGATGCCCGCATCGCCAAAACCGACCAAGCCATCGCCGACAGCGAAGCCCGCTTGAAGAAAATGGGGGAGGACATCTTCCCTCTGCAATACAGCTATGACGCCCTGATCGTCAGGCTCCAGCGGGAAAAGACGGGTCAGGTGTTGCGCAACACCCAAAAGGCTTTTTGCTTTACCGGCTGGGTGCCCTCCACGGCCCGGGAGCAGGCGCTGGCAATCCTGGAGAAGTACCACTGCTACTACGAGCTGGAGGAACCGGTGCAGGAAGCGGGAGACGAGCCGCCCATCCTGCTTAAGAACTCCAAGCTGGTCACCCCTTATGAAGCGGTGACCAACATGTTTTCGCCTCCCTCCTACTGGGGATTTGACCCCAATAATTTTGTGGCGGTTACCTACTTTATCATCTTCGGCATGATGATGGGGGACGCGGGGTTCGGCCTGATTCTCTTTTTGGGCGGCCTGTACCTGACCAGAAAAGCCGGCATGAAGGGAGTCGCCGAGGTCATCACCATGGGAGGTGTCTCCTCCATCTTCTGGGGAATTATCTTCGGCAGCTTCTTTGGAGACACCATCAGCGTGGTTTCCGATGTGTTCTTTGGACACCGCATCAACATCACCCCCATACTGGACCCCGTCCGACAAGCCGTCGTGGTCATGGGCCTTTGCCTGGTACTGGGTCTGATTCACGTGTTTTTGGGTATGGGCATAAAGGCCTACATGCTCATCAAATCGGGACAGCCTTGGGCGGCGCTGTGGGACGTTGGTTTCTGGATTCTGTTTATTGTAGGGCTTTTGATGATGCTGGTGGGATCGTTCGTTGGGGAACCCCTGTCCACCAT
>JAKPGH010000218.1 GCA_029550985.1 Bacillota bacterium | reverse complement strand
AAGTCCGTCGCACTCAATGGGGTGCTCCACACTCCCTTGGTAAACCGTTTCGTTTATGGTAATGGTTTGGCGCTGTAAGTTCAGTTCCATAAGGGTACCCTCTCCTCTATCGTAATCTACCACCAATATATTCACAGGTTGTCAGCCTTAGTACAAATCCTTCTCAAATGAGGAAAATTTAAGGTGTGAAGAAGAATACCCGCAGGAAAAGCCGCAACCAAACAGGCTGCGGCTTTTTGTATTTCAGGCTATGAAATCTAAAGGGCGGGATTGCCCGATGACTTTCGGGTTTGAAGCCAGTGGAGGACGGCGGCGGCGGTCCGTTCCGGCAGCTCCATCACCCGGTCATCTTCCGGCTCCATCATATCTTCCAGGCGATGGGCGTCGCTGGCCCGAACAAACGGCATCCGCGCAAGTTCCGGATGGTCCGCCCGCAGGGTTTGAGGGTTGGCATGGCGGCTGATTTCCGCCATGGGAAACTGCAGATGCTCCGGATAGACGCCGAAGTTGGCAAGAACGGAAAAGGAGGGCCGGTCGATGTGGGCGGGGTAGCAAAGGCCCCCGTGGCGGGTCACCAGTTGGGGAACATGGTCGATGCTGATGCCGCTGGCGGTGACCAGAAGAACAGGTTCTTCCCCCAGGATGCCGTCGGCGGAATCCATCCGCAGCTGGCGCCCGTAAATGTGGGGGCGGTTTCGAATGGGAGGCAGGTTTTGATAGACCTCGGCGGAAAAGGCCTCGGCCTGCTCCAGGGTGGGGAAGAGGCAGATAACGTGAATTTCTTCGGCGGTGCAGAGCTCCATGCCGGGAATCACCAAAACGCCGGCCCGCTCTCCGGCCTCCATGGCGCTGCGGCAGTTGCCCGCGGTGTTGTGGTCGGTGAGGGCGATGATGTCCAGCCCCAGCAGGGCCGCCATATTCACCAGATTGGCAGGGGTCATGTCCTCATCCCCGCAGGGGGAAAGGCAGGAGTGCAGGTGCAAATCGTAGGTATATTCCACCGGTATCCCCCTTTCTTCTGTCGAACAACCAGCTGTCATGTAACAACAGGCCATCCTCGACGTATCCAAAAGGGACGCAAACGGGATGGCCTGACAGTATTATTGGGAAAGAATCCAAACAGCTTCGCTTTCGTGGCGGCTGGGCCGATGCATCAAATCGCGGACGGCTTCCTTGGGGTCCTTGCCCTGGTAGAGCACGGCGTACATCTGCTCCACAATGGGCATGGCAACCGAGTGCTTTTGTCTCAGCTCCCAGGCGATTTTGGTGCAGCTGTAACCCTCCACCGTCGCGCCGATTTTCTCCACCGCTTTGGCGGGCTCCATGCCCTGGCCGATGAGCATGCCGCAGCGGCGGTTGCGGCTGTGGATGGAAGCGCAGGTGACAATCAAATCCCCTACGCCGGAAAGCCCGGCAAAGGTTTCGCTGCGAGCGCCCAAAGCAACCCCCAGGCGGGCGATTTCGGCGATGCCTCGGGTCATCAGGGCGGCTTTGGTGTTGTCCCCCGCCTCCAACCCGTCCAGGATGCCGGCGGCCAGCGCGATGACGTTTTTCAGCGCGCCGCCCAGTTCCACGCCCAGCACGTCGTCGCTGACATAGATGCGCAAGCTTTCGCCACCTAAAGTGTCCTGCACGTATTCGGCGGCTTCCCGGTGGCGGGAGGCCGCCACCACGGCGGTGGGAACGCCCCGGGCCAGTTCCTCCGCGTGGGAAGGCCCCGACAGCATCACATGGCGGTTGCCGGGCAGTTCTTCGCCCAGCACGTCGCAAAGAAGTTTGTAACTGCCCGCCTCCAACCCTTTGGAGGTGCAGACTACCGTTGTGTCTGCATTGATCCGCTCCGCCAGCCGTTTAGCCGTTTGCCGCACGGCGGAGGAAGGAGTGGCCACAATCACCAAATCCTGCCGGGAAATCTCCTCCAGGGAGGTGGTGACGGCAATGTCGTCGGGAATTCTCACACCGGGCAACAGCCGTTGATGTTCCCGGGTGGCGTTGAGCAGCTCCACTTCCTGTGGAAAGGGAGACCATAGGGTGAGGTGATGCCCCAGGCGGTGAGCCGTCACCGCCAGAGCAATGCCAAAGCCGCCGGCTCCCATCACAAAGATTTGAGCCACCGAATCGACCTCCTACTTTTTGGTACCAAAACGGTGTTCGGTGCCGGTGAGCAGCCGCTTGACATTCTCCCGGTGCATAACCAGCACAAGGGCGCTGATGACGATGGCGCCCACAGTGTCGTACCAGGGGTTTTCCCCCTGGAGAAAGTGGACCAGCCAAGTGATGAAGGGGTAGAACAAAGCCCCCAGCACCGAACCCAGAGAGACAATGCGGGTGATGAACACAATGGGGACAAAGGCGACGGCAAGGATGACAAACACCAGGGGCTGAATGCAGAAGATAATCCCCAGGGAGGTGGCGACCCCCTTGCCGCCTTTAAAGTGAAAGTAAACGGGAAAGAGGTGCCCCAGCAGCGCGCAAAGTCCCGAAAGATACCCCACGTCCAAAGGCAGAGCCACTCCGGTTCGGGTCCAAATCCACCGGGATATGGTGATGGCGACGCCCGCCTTGAGAAAGTCCCCCAAAAAGGTGAGGGCGGCGGGCCCCTTGCCGTAGGTGCGCAGCACGTTGGTCATGCCGGCGTTGCCGCTGCCGTGGCGGCGCACGTCGTCCCCGGCGTGGATGCGGGAGACAATGATGGCAAAATTGACACTTCCAATCAGGTAGCTCACCAGGGCGATCGTCGCTGCAATCGCGATGGTCATGTCCTTCCCCCCAATCGCATTGGTCGTCGTAAATTCGTTTATCCTGCCAGCCCGAACGCTTTTTCCGCCCGGGCAAGGGTTTGTTCCAAAGAAAGTGTCCCGTCCACCAACAGGGTGGGGTAACCCAAAGCTTTCGCTTCCTCCAGGCGGCGGCGGGCAAAGAGCTCATCCCGCTCCATCCACCGCCGAAACGCAAACTGGGGCCTGGTGCAGTCTTTGAGAAAAAGCTCCACCCAATCCCGCCTGGCGTACTGTTCCCACTGAAAGGAGGGAGTGGGAACCATGCAGAGATAGCGCTGGGCCGGCACGCCATAACCGTTGACAAGGGACGGCATCAGCCCGGCCCCTTCCGCCACCACGACGGGGTGGGGAAGAGCCGAGAGCTTTTCCCACATCAGGGGAAAGACCAGCTCGTAAAGAAGCTCCTGTTCCCGGCACAGCGTTTGAACATCCCGCTCCCAGGTGGCGTCGTTCCAGGGCTTAAGCATATCCCGGCAAAGAAGGTTGCCCTGCCCGGCCAGGCGGCTCATAAAGTCCCCCAAATCTTCGTCCAGACTGTAGAGGAACAAGCCGTGCTTTTTGGCCAAATGCTCCGCCACCGCACTTTTGCCGCAGCAGGGGGAACCGCCAATCCAGTAGATGGTCCGAGGCATACGATACCTCCAGAGACGCTGTTAGTCCCCCCGCTCCCGAACCACCAGGCGGATGGGGGTGCCCTCCAGCCCAAAGTGTTCCCGAATCTGGTTTTCCAGATAGCGCTGGTAGGAGAAGTGGAAGAGCTGCGCCTGATTGACAAAGCAGACAAAGGTGGGGGGCTTGGTGCTGGCTTGGGTCATGTAATAAATTTTCAGCCGCCTGCCCTTGTCGGAAGGAGGCTGCACCCGCGCCGTGGCGTAGGCCAGCAAGTCGTTGAGCATGCCGGTGGAAATGCGGGTGGCGTTTTGCTGCGCCACATACACAATCAAATCAAAGAGGTTGGAAATCCGCTGGCCGGTTTTGGCGGAGATAAAGACAAAGGGGACATAACTCATAAAGGAGAAGTCCTGTTCCAGCTTTTTGCGCATCTCCTGCATGGTTTTGTCGTCCTTTTCCACGGCGTCCCACTTGTTGACCGCCACAATGCAGCCCTTGCCCTGTTCGTGGGCGTAGCCTGCAATTTTGGAATCCTGCTCGGTAAAGCCGACGGTGGCGTCCAGCAGGATGACGCAGACGTCGGCCCGGTCCACCGCCATGTAGGAGCGCAGGACACTGTACCGCTCGATGGCTTCGTCCACTTTGGACTTGCGCCGGATTCCGGCGGTGTCGATAAACACAAACTTGCCCTTTTCGTTTTCAATGATGGTGTCGGTGGCGTCCCGGGTGGTGCCGGGAATATCCGAGACAATCATCCGCTCCTCGCCGGCAATGCGGTTAATAAGGGAGCTTTTTCCCACGTTGGGCTTGCCGATGACGGCGACCTTGATATAATCCTCGCTGTAGCGCTCGGTTTCCTCAAAGTTGAGATATTCAAAGACTCTGTCCAGCAAATCGCCGGTGCCGTGGCCGTGGGTGGAGGAGACGGGAACGGGGTCTCCCAGCCCTAAATTGTAAAACTCGTAAAACTCCGGGGGCGGTTCGCCCAGATTGTCGCACTTGTTGACGCAGAGCACAATGGGTTTTCCGCTTTTTTGCAGCATGACGGCCACATCGGCGTCGGTGGCGGTGACGCCGGCCCGGACGTCGGTGACAAAGATGATGGCGTCGGCGCTGTTGATGGCAATTTGAGCCTGACGGCGCATCATCGCCAGCATGGGGCTTTCGTCGTAAGGGTCGATGCCGCCGGTGTCCACCAGCATAAACTCCTTGGCTCGCCACTCGCATTCGGCGTAAAGCCTGTCCCGGGTGACGCCGGGGGTGTCCTCCACAATGGCCAGCCGTTTGCCGGTCAGCTTGTTAAACAGGGTGGACTTCCCAACGTTGGGCCGCCCGACAATGGCCACAATGGGTTTCGACATAGAGGACCCTCCCTCCTTTTCAATGGAATGGTAATCATTAGTATCCCGTAAAAACGGGAAAAAGATACTTCAAAACAAAAGGACTCGTCCTTTAGGCGAATCCAGTATAACATAGATAAGCGTCTGAATCCAGCGCTATTTATGGTCGGAGGGCTTTTCCTCCCGATTTTGGCGGGAAGGCAGAAAAATCAGCAGCAAAATCACAGCCGCCAGCAGCAAAGGGGGCAGAGGGCGCCGGGCTATGACCTGCACCGCAAGGGAAAGCCGCTGAAGGTTCCCAAATAAAATAACACCAACTCCCACGCTGACCAGAGCGGCCACCAGCACCCCTGCGGCGGCGGTGTCCTTGGCCACTTTGAGGAGGGGGTGGAGCTTTCCGTGGGCCACCAAATCGGTGAGGTGTTCGACGGCGGTGTTGAGCAGCTCGCAGGCCACCACCAAGCCGATGGTGAGCAGCAAAACCGCCCACTCCACCCGGGAAAGGCCGTAAATCCTGCCAAAATAAAGCGCCCCCGCTCCCGCTCCCAGATGGACACGCAGATTCCTCTCCCGCGAAAGGGCAATGCCGATTCCCGAAAAGGCATAGGCGAAGGAGCGGTACAACGGGGGATTCTTTTTAGAAGGCAGCAGGTCATGCTGTTTCCTGTCTGTGGATGGTTCTTTGGGCTTAGATATCCTCGCGAACATAACTGGCATCTCGCTGCAGACCCAACCGGGCCAGCACCTCTTCCTCTTTTTCCCGCATTCTTACCTGGGCAAGGCCGCCCGCTTCGTGGTCGTAGCCCAGCAGGTGGAGCATGGAATGAACGGTGAGGTAAGCAAATTCCCGTTGGATGGAATGGCCGTACTGTTCGGCCTGCTTATACACCATGGGGATGGAAATGGCGATGTCGCCCAGCATGGTGGCTCCGGTTTCCTGGTTGATTTCAAACTTGCCGTTTTCGCCGGTGGGGAAGCTGAGCACGTCGGTGACGGCGTCCTTGTTGCGGTACTTGTGGTTCAGCTCGCGGATGGATTCGTTGTCCAAAAAGCTGACCGAAACTTCAAAATTGCCGCTCATGCCTTCCAACTGCAGCACGGCGTGGCAGCACTTGCGTATCAGCAGACGGATTCCCGTCGGGATTTTCATTTCCTTCTGCATATTAGTAATGGCTACCTTGAGTTTATCCATAGTTAACGTCCTCTCCGGTTTTCATCGTAGTATTTTTCGTAGGCCTTGATAATTTCCTGCACTAGCTTGTGCCGCACCACATCCCGCTCGGAAAAGCGGACGATGGCGATGTCCTCGATATGCCGCAGCACCTTGGCCGCTTCGGTCAGTCCCGACTTTTTCGGGTCGGGCAGGTCGATTTGGGTCACGTCTCCGGTAATCACTGCTTTGGAGCCGGAGCCAAGACGGGTGAGAAACATCTTCATCTGCTCGTGGGTGGTGTTTTGCGCTTCGTCCAGGATGATGTAGCTGTCGTCCAGGGTGCGGCCCCGCATGTAGGCCAGAGGAGCGATTTCGATACTGCCCCGCTCCAGGTATTTATGGAAGTTGTCCACCCCCAGCATTTCAAACAAAGCGTCGTAAAGGGGGCGGAGATACGGGTCCACTTTGTTTTGCAAATCCCCCGGCAGAAAGCCCAGCTTTTCGCCGGCTTCCACCGCCGGGCGGGTGAGGATGATGCGGCTGACCTCCTGCGCCCGAAAGGCACGCACCGCCATGGCAACCGCCAGGTAGGTCTTGCCGGTGCCGGCGGGCCCGATGCCGATGGTGATGGTTTTTTCCCGCATGGCATCCACGTACTTCTTTTGCCCCAGGGTTTTGGCCTTGAGGGGCTTGCCTCGGGCGGTGATGCAGATAACATCTTTGGAGAGTTCTTCGAACTGGTTTTCGTTGCCCTCTTCCACCAGGGTAAGCATGTAGCGGATGGACTGGTCGGTCAGCTGCTCGCCCCGCTCCACCAGCCGCAACAGCCCCTGAATGGCGCGAACGGCGTGGGATACGTTGACCTCATCGCCGGAAATTCGAACCTCTCCTCCCCGACAGACGATTTGCACGCCCAGGGTGTTCCTTAAGATGTCGATGTTCTTGTCGTAGTTGCCAAAAAGCTCTACGGCGTGCTCCATTCTGTCGATTTGAATCAAATGTTCCATCATGATTTAGTCGCGATTCCCCCAATTGTGCGGAGTGTGCCATGTCCCGGCGGGGGCAGAAAAGCTCTTTTACAGCGGCTTTTTGGCACTATTCCATTGAAATTATACTAAGTTATAACCATTATAT
Source organism: Bacillota bacterium (assembly GCA_029550985.1). Taxonomy (GTDB): domain Bacteria; phylum Bacillota; class Clostridia; order Oscillospirales; family Ruminococcaceae; genus WRAV01. The sequence goes on along the minus strand of JAKPGH010000218.1, from coordinate 3,718 downwards.
CAAACTTGCGAAAGAATTTATTAACTATTTGTAAAAATCTAAAATTTTATGAAAATATCACAAAATCTTTTCATGATTATGGGTCGGATGCACGGCATTTATTCGCTTTGCAGAATTTCTTGTTGCATGGCGATGTTCATGTGGCAGATGTAGTCCGCCCGTAACCGGTACACCGCGCCGTCCAACCGGCCCACGAGGGTGCGCTCAATGATTTTGCCGTCCCCGATTCTGACTTGCTCCAGAGCCGCCAGTTCCCGCAACGCTCGGTCCTTTGCCTGCGCTTCCGTTAAGATGATGGGAACCTCCCGCATCAGGGTGTACTTTTCCACCCGGCGGGCGACGGGCAGCTCCAACGACCCCACCATCAGGGGATATTTGGCCCGGTCAACGATATAGGGTCTGGGGACGGGCAGGGGAAGAAAGAGGGGAAACTCCACCCCCAGCACCCGCAGGTAGTGGCGGCGCAGGAATTTTCCGGTTTCCTCGTAGGTGACTTGGTCCAGGGGAACCTCCACCTCCAGGGAAAGGCTCACCTCGGCAATCACATCCGCCCGGGCATGGCGGAAGGTGTTTTGGCCCCGTCTGTCCTGGGTGATGCCGCTGACAATCATCTGGCCTTCCAGCACCGCCTCCCCTTTTTTCACCACCGGCTGGCCGCTGTAAACCCGCATCTCCAGAATCTGCCCCGAATGGGAAGCCACCACGTTGCAGGGAGTGTCCGGGTTGAACATGGGGGGCACCGGCATGGTCTCGTTGACCTCCACATAGATGGTGCAGCCGTCGATGTTCAGGGCAATCCAGCTCAGTTCGGGGAGCTGGAGCAGCGCCCTGTTTTCCACCTCCCGCACTTTGATGGAACTACGAAGGATGCCGGGCTTGACCCCCAAGTCCTCCAGAACGGAGAGAATCCGCTCCGCCGGCACTTTCTCCTTTGCGTTGACCTGGATGGACCAGATAAACCGGCTCATCACCAACAAAAACAGCACAAAAAAGCCCAGTCCCACCACAAGGCCACGGCGTCGGCTGAGCTTTTTGCGCTTAAAGGGCAGGCCCCGCTTTTCCACCAGGCGGAGCTTGACTCCCGCCTTTCGTGCCAGATGCCGCAGTTCGGGGTAGCGGGCGGCCGCCACGCAGGCGGAAAGGGAATCCTGCCGCCGCTTGGCCCCCCAAATGACAATCCGCTCCCGAGCCAAATAGTTGAGGAACCGTTCCACATACATGCCTCGGACCGAAAAGCGCACATATCCCCGTATGTATCGAATAAGAGCAATCAAAAACATGAAGTTCTCCTCTTTTTTGAGAAATCAAGCATCGCAATGCTTCCATGACGCCGCTACAAGGCGATAAACTCCACGTTTAGGATAAATCCTGTGATGATGGCGCTGTCGTGAGTGAGCACTTTAATCTGCAGGTTGCGGCCGGTAAAGCGGACGTTCATCTTTCCGCCGGAGAGGCGAATGGTGTTTTCGTCGTATTCCAACACGCCGGTGCAGCCACTGACCACGGCTTCGGTGTTGCCAGCCAGCTCGATTTGCATCACCCCCGGCATGGCGGATTTGGGGATGTCAAACAGTTCTCCCAACATACCTTTGGGCTTTTGTTCGGGAACAGGGGCGGGTTCCCGGTTTTTGCGTCGACTCATGACCTATCCTCCCGCTTTGTTCTCTCTATAGATGTATGCGGAAGGGCGAAGGGATAGACATGTTTTGCCGGGAATGCCTCATATGTATATACAGGGTAGACGGTTGTTCTTTACAATACACAGCAAAAAGGTAGACGATGGTTTGCGTTTTGTAATAAGGTATGAGCGGGGGGATTTGGGATGAAGAAAACCGGCGTGCTGCTCCTTTCGGTTCTCATGGTGTTGCTGGGGATGGGACTTCTGGTGGATGCCTCCCTGGTGGCCGACGGGGTTCGCAGAGGGCTGGAGGTTTGCGGCAGCGTGCTGATTCCCGCTCTCTTTCCCTTTATGGTGCTCAGCTGTTTTTTGGTGGGAACGGATATGGCCCGCCTTCTTTCCATTCCGCTGACCCCCGTCACCACCCGGGTGTTCCGGCTGCCGGCCCATTTGGGCGCCACGGTGCTGCTGAGCCTCATCGGAGGGTACCCGGTGGGGGCGAAGATGGTGGCCAACCTGCTGGACCGGGGAGAAATTGACGAGGCCACCGCCCGGCGGATGCTCTGTTTCTGCGTCAATCCCAGCCCCTCTTTTCTCATCTCCGCGGTGGGAATCGGCATGCTGATGGTGCGCCGGGCGGGAGTGGTTCTGTTGGCCGGGCAAATCCTGGCCACCCTTATCATCGGCGCCGTGGTGTCTTGGGGGCAACCGGTTCCCAAATTAAAGAAAGGGGGGTGGACCGGGCACGTCGGAGCTTTTGTGCCCGCCGTGGTGGACGCTTCCTCCGCCATGATTACCATGTGCGCCTTTGCGGTGCTGTTTTCGGGGCTGCTTTCCCTGTTGAGGGGAAGGGGGTTGTCCGACGGCTTTGCGTATCTTCTCCACCTGGATCCGGCGCTGGTCAACGTCTTTTTCACCGGTTTGTTTGAGGTGACGGGGGGCAGCCTTGTGGCCGCCGCCCTGGGCGGAGAGACGGCGATAATCGCGTTGAGCTTTTGCTGCTCCTGGGGCGGGCTTTCGGTCATCTTCCAGGTAATTTCCTGTTTTCAAAATAAAAAGCCCCAGTTCTGGCCCTTTGTCTTTTCCAGAATCGCTCACGGCTTTTTGTCGGCGGGCATTACCAGGATGCTGTACCGGAAGTTTTGCGCCGATTTGCCGGTTTGGACCGCCGCCGCTCCCCCGGTGCTGGAATTGGATCCTCCCAAGGCGGCGGCCGCTCTTTGCCTGTTGGCCATGTGCAGCATGTTGGTGTTGGGCGCCGGTAAAAGCAATCATTGACTCTTAGTACATCATAAGATACAATGTGTACAATAATGCTGCAAATAGTGACGACAAGGCACTGACAACAAGGCGGGACAAGCTATATGGCTATTACTATCATCTTAATCCGAAGCGGTGCCACCGAGGCAGGTTTGCAGGACAGATACCTGGGGGTTCTGGATCAAGTTTTGTCCGATGAGGGACAAGCATCCCTGAAACGGCGGGTGGCCAATCATGTATATCCGGAAGCGGAACTGGTCTTTTCCAGCAGCCGTTTGCGGAGCCTTGCCACGGCGCAAATCATCTACCCCCGCATGCCAGCCATTGTGTTGCGAGAACTGGAGCCCTACGATTACGGAAAGTTTTCCGGCAAAAGCTACCGGGAACTGGAGGCGGAGGAAGAGTTCCAACAATGGCTCGCCAGCCCAATCCTTTTCCCGCCGCCCGACGGGGAAGACCCCCATGCCTTTGGAGCCCGCTGCGGCGTCGCCATTCGAAAGATTGTCAATGAGACGGAGTGCAAGGGTTTGCAAAAGGTTGCCATTGTTACCCACCTGTCGGTGATATGCGCTATTCTTCGACGCTACCACATGCCGCGCCCTCTCTATTGGGATTGGCAGGTGGATTGCGGCGGCGGATTCATCACGGAATTCGACAGTACACGAGGGGTTATGACGATTTCCGAGAAATTTTGAAAAATCCTCTTGACATAGATTGCGGCGTATGCTATTATCTTAAAGCTGCCTGATGCGCGGCGCTTAAGGAAACCGAAAAGGCTTCTTGAAAAAGAAAAAATAGAGGTTGACAAAAGCGAAGCGATATGGTAGAATCAATACTCGT
>JAKPGH010000214.1 GCA_029550985.1 Bacillota bacterium | reverse complement strand
CGTGGAGCAGGGGGGAGCCAACCTGTCGGGCGGCCAAAAACAAAGACTTTGCATTGCCAGAGCTTTGCTGAAAAAGCCCAAAATATTGATTCTGGACGATTCCACCAGCGCGGTGGACACAAGGACCGACGCCAAAATTCGCAAGGCCTTCCGGGAATACATTCCGCAAACCACCAAAATCATCATCGCCCAGAGAACCGCCTCCGTGGAGGACGCGGACCGCATCATCGTCATGGACGGCGGCACCATCAACGGCATCGGAACCCACGAGCAACTGTTGGCGGAAAACGCCATTTACCGGGAAATTTACTATTCTCAAAACAAGGCGGGTGATCAAAAATGAAGCGCAATCCTCCTCAAAATAAAAAATCGGTCATCCGCCGCCTGTTCAAATCCATTCTTGAGTTTTACCCGGTGATCTTTCCCATTGCCATTTTGTGCATTGTCTTCAACTCCGTCGTCAGCTCCATTCCGGCCATCTTTATGCAGAACGTCATCGCCTTGGTGGAACAGAACTGGAAGGCCGGCGACTGGAGCGCGGTCGGCGGAAACATCCTGCGCCTGGTGGCGATTTTAGCCGTATTTTACGTCTTGTCCATTGCCAGCAGCGTCACCTATAACCAGATGATGGTGGTGATTACCCAGGGCAGCCTGAAAAAGTTTCGGGTGAAAATGTTCAACCGGATGCAGACTTTGCCCATCAAGTATGTGGACACCAACAATCACGGCGACATCATGAGCTACTACACCAACGACATCGACACCTTGCGGCAGATGATTTCCCAGAGCTTTCCGCAGCTGCTGGTGTCCAGCATCACCGTGCTGTCGGTGTTCTGCATCATGATGTACTACTGCGTCTGGCTCACCATTGTGGTGGTCATCGGCGTCACCTTGATGCTGACGATTATCAAAAAGGTGGGGGGCGGTTCGGCCAAGTTCTTTATCAAGCAGCAGAAGGCCCTTGGCCATCTGGAAGGCTTTGTGGAAGAAATGATGAACGGCCAAAAGGTCATCAAGGTTTTCTGCCACGAAGAGGAGAGCAAAGCGGATTTCGATGTCATCAACGAATCCCTCTTCCGGGATGCAAGGGCCGCCAACCAATACGCCAATATCTTGGGCCCTATTTTGAACAACATCGGCAACGTGCTGTATGTCATTGTGGCCATTGCCGGCGGCGCTCTGCTGGTGACCCGTGTCCCCAACTTCAGCCTTTCCGGGCTGCCCATGGGAATCAGCATTGTGGTGCCCTTCCTCAACATGACCAAACAGTTTGCGGGAAATATCAATCAGGTCTCTCACCAAATCAACGCGGTGGTCATGGGAATTGCCGGAGCTCAGCGCATCTTTGATTTCTTGGACGAGGAGCCGGAACAGGACAGCGGCTACGTCACCCTGGTCAACGTCCGGGAAGAAAACGGCCGGCTGGTGGAGTGTAAGGAAAGAACGGGCCTTTGGGCCTGGAAGCACCCCCACGGCGACGGTTCCGTCACCTACACGAAGTTGACCGGCGACGTGAGATTGTTCAATGTGGATTTTGCATACGAGCCGGGGAAAACCATTCTGCACGACATCAGCCTGTACGCCAAGCCGGGGCAGAAAGTGGCCTTTGTCGGCGCAACCGGCGCCGGAAAGACCACCATCACCAATTTGCTGAACCGTTTTTACGATATTGCCGACGGAAAGATTCGCTACGACGGCATCAACATCAACAAAATCAAAAAGCCGGACCTTCGCCGCGCCATCGGCATGGTGTTGCAGGACACCAACCTCTTTACCGGCACCGTCATGGACAATATCCGGTACGGCAAACTGGACGCCACCGACGAGGAGTGCATTGCGGCCGCCAAACTGGTGGGCGCCGACGATTTCATCACCCGTTTGCCCGAAGGCTATCATACCATGATTACCGAAAACGGCGCGAACCTTTCCCAGGGGCAGCGGCAGCTCATTTCCATTGCCAGAGCGGCGGTGGCCGACCCGCCGGTGATGATTCTGGACGAAGCCACCTCCTCCATCGACACCAGAACGGAAGCCATTGTCCAGCGGGGCATGGACGCCCTGATGAAAGGCAGGACGGTGTTTGTCATTGCCCACCGCCTTTCCACCGTGAAGAACTCCGACGTCATCATCGTGCTGGACCACGGCCGCATCATCGAGCGGGGCAACCATGAAGAACTGCTGGCCAAAAAGGGTCAGTATTATCAGCTCTATACCGGCGCCTTTGAACTGGAGTAAAAAGCAAAGCTCCGAGCCTGTCGGTTGGGACAAGGCTCGGAGCTTTTTGTATTTTCGTTATTCCAACACCAGAGTGGGCGGGGCGTAGGTTCTTGCCTTCAGTTCCTGGTCCAGCAGGTAGAGCCCTCTGGGGTCGGAGCCGAAGAGCTTGTATTTTTGAATTAAGTCAGTGGCGTTCTTTTCTTCCTCGCCCTGCTCCTTGATGAACCAGTTGAGGAATTCGACGGTGCGGAAATCTTTTTCCTGCTGTGCGGCGTCAAAGATGTTGTAGATGGAAGCCGTGACTTCTTTCTCGTGGCTGAGGGTCCTGAGCAGCGGCGCGCCGTAATCGCCGTAGGTTTCGTTGGGCGCTTCGATGGGGAGCAGGACGACTTTTTGGTCGTTGTTTTGCAGGTAGGTGCGGATGAGCATGGCGTGGTCCCGCTCTTCCTGCGCCTGGACGTAGAACCAGTTTTCAAATCCTGCCAGGTTTTGGTCGTTGTAATAGTTGGCCATATCGAGATAGAGGTAGGCGGAATAAAGCTCTTTCTGAATCTGTTCGTTGAGCAGGTTGTAAATGTTCTCTGTCATTTTCATTCTCTCCTTTTCATAGAATTACACAGCCAGCATTTGCAAAATTTCCTTTTTGGGTCTTAATCCCATGGTGGTTTGCACCACCTGGCCCTGCTTCATCACCACCAGGGTGGGAATGCTCATCACGTGGAATTTTTGGGCCAGTTCCGGTTCTTCGTCGATGTTGACCTTGCAAATTTTGGCATGCTCCACTTCGTCGGCAATCTCGTCGATGATGGGGGAAAGCATCTTGCAGGGCATACACCAGTTGGCGTAAAAATCGATTAAAACAGGCGCGGTGGATTGCAGCACTTCGCTTTCAAAATTGTCGTTGGTCACTTGCACAATCACTATGTAGTCCACCTTTCTTGGAATTCTGCTTCTTTTTGTAATTTCTAATGTTATTATAACCGCCTGATTTTATAAATTCTGTGATTATATCACAAACATTTCGTGACTAGGTCACTGTACAGGCTGGAAAACCGTGCTATACTTTCATCAGATTCATCTTGGGCGAGTGACGGTGCCGTTTTCGGTTCATACTAATGTACGTACGGCGTCCTGCGGATTCCTATTCAGGAGCAAACAATAACCCTAGAATTTGCCATAAAAAGGAGAGAATAGTCATGAAGTTTTACCGTTGTAAGCTGTGCGGAAACATTGTGGTAAAAGTGGTGGACGGCGGCGGTACCTTGAGCTGCTGCGGACAGGAAATGACCGAGCTGAAGGCGGGCGTTACCGACGCTGCGTTGGAAAAGCATGTGCCTGCTTTCAAGCGTGAGGGAGACACCCTTTCGGTTCAGATTGGCGAGGTCATTCACCCCATGACTCCTGAGCACTACATCCAGTGCATCCTGGTCCAGCAGGGAGAGCGGGTCCAGTACGTCGCTTTGAATTCCAACGACGAGCCCAAGGCAACCTTTACCATCAATCCCGACGAGTCTGCCACCATCTACGAATACTGCAACCTCCACGGTTTGTGGAAGGCCGAAGCATAAAGCCGTTTTCCTTACGAGCTGCCTGATTCCCAGGCGGCTCTTTCTGTTTCAGCACAATTCGCGATTTACGCCGTTTTTATTTGACAAAATCCTCCCGGCTGCTTTATAGTTATAATAGAAAAATTATCCAGCATCCAATCGATTGCCATGGTAGTTGGGCAGAGAACGGAACGTCGCCGGAAATCCTGTAAAAATAGTGGAGCCGTTATTTATGAACGTCTATTTTGCTCGGCAGCCGGTTCTAGATGAAAAACTGAACTTGTTTGGCTATGAACTGCTGTTTCGTCCCAACCCGCAGGCCGACGCCTTCGCCCAGCCGATGGACGGAAACAGCGCCACCACCAGCATTTTAAGCGCGCTGGAATGGAGCGGCATTGAAAAGGTGACGGGGGGCACCCATGCCTTTGTCAATTTTACCGAACAGCTTTTGCTGGCAGGCTACCCGACCCATTACCCCAATCAACACCTGGTGGTGGAAGTGCTGGAGACGGTGCGCATCAACCCGAAGGTGCTGGCCTCCCTTTACAAGCTCAAAGAAAAAGGCTACCGCATTGCCCTGGACGACTATACCTACCGCCCCAACGACCAATACCTCCTTTCCCTGTGCGATATTGTCAAGGTGGAGGTGGACGGTTCCGCCAAATCCTTTCAAAACCTGGAGCGGGTGGCCAATGCGGTCAACCTCCAGCAATGCCGGATTCTGGCCGAAAAGGTGGAGACTCAACAGGATTTTGAGACCTCCAAAGCTATGGGCTGCACCCTGTTTCAGGGCTATTTTTTCGCCAGACCCAACATAGTGACCGAAAAAGCCATCCATCCTCTCAAAATCAGCCAGATGCGGCTGTTGCGGGAAATTTCCAAACCAGAGGTGGAGTTTCAGGTTCTGGCCAACATCATCAAAAACGACGTGGCCCTTACCGCCAAGACCCTTCGGCTGGTCAATTCCCCCTACTATGGTGTGCTGCATGAAGTGAAAAGCATTGGGCAGGCGTTGGCCCTGTTGGGACTCAACGAACTGCAGCGGTGGCTGATTTATTCGTCCCTCGTCGGATTGTGCGACAACAAGCCCTCGGAACTGATTATTTTGAGCATGGTCCGGGCCCATTTCTGCGAGAACGTAGGCGTTGCGCTGAAAGGCCCCCTTAATGCCGACGGCTATGCGCTGATAGGGTTGCTGTCTTTGCTGGACACCCTGACCGGCTGTGATATGGTCCATTGTCTGGAGCAGATGCAGATTCCCAAAGTGACCCGAAAGGCTTTGCTGGAAGCCGGCAATGACGGGCGCCACATCCTGGACCTTATTATTGCCTTTGAACACGGAAACTGGAAAAACGTCTCCCGCCTGAGTTCCGTGTTGGGATTGAAGGAAGCGCTGGCCCACCGATTTTACCTGGAAGCCGTTCAAGCGGCCCAACGATATTTGGAAGCCAACCACGGGGGCGAAGCGTCCAAACCAAAGAAGAAATACGCCTATCGGTAAAATGCTTGTCCCCGCGCATGAAAAAGGGCACGCCGCTCCCGATGCGTATCCGGATTTGCTTTGGGCTGGCAACATACTTCCAATACAAGCTCTGCATGGTGTAAATAAGCGTAGCGCTGCACATCTTATCAGATGGGCAGCGCTAAATTTTTGCTTTCAAAGCATAATTTGATAAACAAATTATATAATTCAGTTGACAAATTAAATGATTTGGATATACTATTTCTTAGCAAGAACGGGGGGATGGCATTGCATAAAA
>JAKPGH010000192.1 GCA_029550985.1 Bacillota bacterium | reverse complement strand
CAAGCAGCTGCTGAAAAACACCTACGATGTGGCCGCTCCCGAAGTGGTGCTGGTCTATCTGGAAGGCACCCCTCCCAAAGGGGTGGGACCTCAGGACGTGGCCCTGGCGCTGGTGGCCGAGACCTTCCCCAACGGGGATGTGAAGAACAAGATTCTGGAATTTGCCGGCCCGGGCGTGAAGGGACTTTCCGCCGACTACCGCATCGGCATCGACGTCATGACCACCGAAACCTCCTGCCTCAGCTCTATTTGGGAAACCGATGAAGTCATCGAGGCGTACTATAAGAACGTGGGCCGCCCCGAAGCTTACAAAAAGCTTTCCCTGCAGGACGGCGCCTACTACGACAGAGTCATCAAAATTGACCTTTCCAAGATGGAGTGCATGATTGCGCTGCCCTTCCATCCCTCCAAGGCCTACACCATCCACCAGCTGCAGGAAAACGCGGAGGAGATTTTCGCCCAGGCGGAGGAAGATTGCAACCGGCAGCTGTCGGGCAAGGTGGAGATGGACCTGCGCCGCCACATCACCCCCGACGGCAAAATTCAGGTGGATCAGGGCATCATTGTGGGCTGCTCGGGAGGCATGTACGAAAACATCATGGTGGCCGCCGAAATCCTCAACGGCTACAACATCGGAAACGGCGCCTTTGAAATGAGCGTCTACCCCTCCTCCACCGCCATTGGCCTTGCCATCACCAAAGACGGCGCCGCCGAAAAATTGATGAAGGCCGGCGTCCTCCTCAAGCCCGCCTTCTGCGGTCCCTGCTTCGGTGCGGGAGACACCCCTGCCCACAACGGACTCTCCATCCGCCACGCCACCCGGAACTTTGCCAACCGGGAAGGCTCCAAACCGGGACAGGGCCAGATTTCCGCCGTGGCTTTGATGGACGCCCGCTCCATTGCCGCCACCGCACGGAACGGAGGCATCCTCACCGCCGCCACCGACATTGACTTTGACGAGCCCGAGATGAACTACCAATTCGACGGCTCCATCTACGAAAAGCGGGTGTACAACGGCTTCGGCAATCCTCACCCCGAGGAGGAGCTGGTGCTGGGTCCCAACATCAAGGATTGGCCCAAGATGTACGCCCTGGAAGAGAACCTGCTGGTGAAGCTCTGCGCCTTTATCGAGGACGAAGTCACCACCACCGACGAGCTGATTCCCTCCGGCGAGACTTCCTCCTACCGTTCCAACCCCATCAGACTTTCGGAGTTTGCCCTTTCCCGCCGCTGCCCGCAGTATGTGGAGAAATCCAAGGCGGTCAGAGCTTTGGAGGAAGAGCGGCAAAAGGGAGGGGTGCCGAAAGAGGCGGCGGAGGTGCTGGCCAAGGTGGGCGGAGATATCGCCAACACCACCATCGGCTCCTGCATCTTTGCCAAACGGCCGGGAGACGGCTCCGCCCGTGAGCAGGCGGCTTCCTGCCAGAAGGTGCTGGGAGGTTTCGCCAATATTTGCTACGAGTATGCCACCAAGCGTTACCGTTCCAACTGCATCAACTGGGGCATCGTCCCCTTCACCATCGACCGGAATGAGCCCTTTGCCTACGGGGAGGACGACTACGTCTACGTTCCCGGCATTAGGAAGGCCATTGCCGATGGGATTGAGAAGATTCCCGCCAAGGTGATTACCAAAGACGGCGCCGTCCACGACCTGACCTTGGAGCTTTCCGGCTTGACTCCGGCGGAAAAGCTAATCCTTCAGGAAGGCTGCCTGATGAACTACTACGCCGCAGGATACAAGGATTAACCTTTCCAATAACCAGGACAAAAGGGACAATAAGGAGCGATGACCATGGACAAAATCAAGATGACCACCCCCCTCGTGGAGATGGACGGGGACGAAATGACCCGCATTTTGTGGCAGATGATTAAGGACGAGCTGATTCTGCCCTTTGTGGACCTCAAAACCGAGTACTATGACCTCGGCCTTCTCCACCGCAACGAGACCAAGGACCAAGTGACCATCGACGCGGCCTTGGCCAACAAAAAATACGGCGTGGCGGTCAAATGCGCCACCATTACCCCCAACCGCCAGCGGATGGAAGAATATCCCCAGCTAACCGAAATGTGGAAAAGCCCCAACGGCACCATCCGCTCCATTCTGGACGGCACCGTCTTCCGGACTCCCATTTTGGTGGACTGCATCCGCCCGGTGGTGAAAACCTGGAAAAAGCCCATCACCATCGCCCGTCACGCATACGGCGACATCTACAAAGGCGTGGAATTCTTCACCGACGAGCCGGGAGAAGCCGTTATGACCTTCCGGGGGGAGAGCGGAGTGGAAAAGACCGTCTCCATTCAAAAGGTGGACGGCCCCGCCATCTGGCAGGGAGTCCACAACACCGACAAGTCCATCCGCTCCTTTGCCCACGCCTGTTTCCAGTACGCGTTGGACACCAAACAGGACCTGTGGTTCGCCACCAAGGACACCATCTCCAAGTCCTACGATGGCCACTTTAAAGCCATTTTTGAAGAGGTGTTTGCGGAGTACAAGGACAAGTTTGAGGAGGCGGGCATTGAGTACTTCTACACCCTCATCGACGACGCGGTGGCCCGGGTCATCCGCTCGGAGGGCGGCTTTATCTGGGCCTGCAAGAACTACGACGGCGACGTTATGAGCGACATGGTGTCCACCGCCTTCGGTTCCCTTGCCATGATGACCAGCGTGCTGGTTTCCCCCGAAGGCAACTACGAGTTCGAGGCGGCTCACGGCACCGTCACCCGCCACTACTACAAGTACCTGGAAGGGGAGGAGACCTCCACCAACCCCATCGCCACCATCTTTGCATGGAGCGGCGCTCTGCGCAAGCGGGGCGAGCTGGACGGCCTGGACGACCTGGTCAAGTTCGGTGACGCCCTGGAGCAGGCGTCGTTGCAAACCATCAACGACGGCATCATGACCAGGGATTTGGTGAGCCTGGTGGAGCCGGGCTTTACCGCCAAAGGGGTCATCTCCAGGGAGTTTATCCGGGAAATCCGCACCCGCCTGGAACAATTGCTGGCTTAAAGGCGAAGTGTTGCGCGTATAATTCCGCGCTTTTCCATCATCCTAAAATTGACAACCACTTGCAAAGGAGCATAAACCATGGCGATTCTGGTGACCGGCGGAGCCGGTTATATCGGCAGCCACACCTGTGTGGAGCTGCTGCAGGCAGGGGAGGACATTGTTCTTCTGGACAACTTTTCCAACGCAAAACCCCAGGTGGTCAACCGCATCAAGGAGCTGGGAGGCAGGGATTTCCCCCTGTACGCGGTGGACATCCTCCACCGGGAGGGTCTGGAGAAAATCTTCGCCCGGGAAGACATTGAGGCGGTGATTCACTTTGCCGGTCTCAAAGCCGTGGGGGAAAGCGTCAAGATTCCCCTGGATTACTATCAAAACAACGTGTCCGGCACCATAAACCTCTGCCAGGTGATGGCTCGAGCTGGTTGCAAGAAAATCGTTTTTTCCTCCTCCGCCACCGTTTACGGCAACAGCACCGATGTTCCGTTCCGGGAGGATAGCCCCCTTTCCACCACCAACCCATACGGCTCTACCAAGCGGATGGTGGAGGATATTCTCCGGGACCTCTGCGCCTCCGACCCGGAGTGGAGCGCCTGCCTGCTGCGGTACTTTAACCCCATCGGCGCCCACAAGTCGGGGCTGCTGGGGGAGGACCCCAACGGTATCCCCAACAATCTGCTGCCCTACATTGCCAAAGTGGCGGTGGGGCAACTGGAACAGCTCAATGTCTTTGGCAACGATTACGACACCCCTGACGGCACCGGCGTCCGGGATTACCTCCACGTGGTGGACTTGGCCATCGGGCACCTGAAGGCTTTGGACTACGTGCGAACCCACAAGGGAGCCGAGGCCATCAATTTGGGCACCGGGCGGGGCTACAGCGTGTTGGAGGTTGTCAAAGCCTTTGAGAAGGCCAGCGGGGTCACCATACCCTACCGCATCGCGCCCCGCCGTCCCGGGGACATTGCCACCTGCTACGCCGACCCTTCCAAGGCAAAGAAGCTGCTGGGCTGGGAGGCAACCCGGAGTCTGGAGGAAATGTGCGCCGACGCGTGGAACTTTACCCGCCGCCAGCAATTGGGAGATTCTCTGTAAGCGCAACAGCCTGCATCTGTATACTGGATGCAGGCTGTTTTCCATGACATGTTGCCATGGATGACCTTCGGAGAATCCCTAACCGCATTGCAATACAGGTATCGCCCAACGAAAGCAAAATAATGCCCTCATCGGCTGCAAGCTGGAGAATCTTCCTTCCCGCCGGCGAAATGGGCGGTTGACTTCACAAAAAGCAAAATCCCCGGTCCTTCCGGGGATTTTTTCCATTGGATAGCGGATGGGGAAGGTGGTTATAGAAGTTGGTAGAACAGCTCCTCCGACGGGGAGGGAATGACGCAGCTGGAAATGACGAGGCCTTTTTCCCTGGCCTCTTCCAAGCCTGCTTCCACCGCTGCCTGGACGGCGCTGACACTGCCGCACAGGGTGACGAAGGATTTCCCGCCAATTCCCATGCCCAGGCGGATTTCCATCAGCTCGATTTGGGCCGCTTTAGCGGCGGCGTCGGCGGAGGTGATGGCGGAGGCAATGCTGAAAAACTCCATGACCCCAAGCGCGTCCCGCCTCTGCACCTCCCGGGTGCCGTTGATGGCCGGTATCAGCTGGGGATGGACGCTGGACACCACCAGATGGTTGACCGCAAAGCGGCCGGCGCACTGCAGCCCCGCCTGCACCGAAGTTTTGACCGCCCCCACGTCCCCCGCCACCAACACAATAAACTTGCCGGGGCAGGCGGGTTTGGAAAACAACAGCTGCACCTGCGCCGCCTTCACCATGGTGTCGGCGGTTTCGATTCCTTTGGCGATGCTGTTGAGCTCGATGAGCCCGACGGTCGATATCATAGCGCTTTCCCTCCATCCGCCAGAATTTGAATGCAGCCGTCCACCGAGGTCACCGTGCCGTCAATGGACGCATGGATATTGCTGCCCACGTCGGCAAATTCCACCGTGGCGATGCACTGGCCTTTTTGGACTTTATCTCCCACCGCGACGACGGGGCGGGCCTCCTTGCCGATGCCGTGTCGCAGGGCAATGGACACCGATGCCGGCTGGTATACCTCCTGCTCCAACACCTGACGGGGATAGGGCAGCAAGTCCAGACGCTGCATCAGTCGCCCCTGCTCAATTTGCCGGTACTCCCGCATATGGGAGTGGCGGGGGTCCACGGTTTTGTCCCGCACCTTGGCGCCGCCCTGACGGAGCAGATTTTTCACGTAGATGTTCACCCGGCGGGGAGACAGGTGCATGGGGCAGGCGTACAGCTCGCAGACGCCGCATTCGCAGCACAGCAGGGCGTCCTCCAGGTCCGTCGGTTGCGTCCCCGTCGCGATGGACCGCATGACCCGGTGGGGCCGCATCCGGTGGCCGATTAAATAGCGGGGGCACAGTTCGGTGCAGTAGGAGCACTGAATGCACACCGACTTTGCCTGATTGATGATGTGCTCCATGGGCACGTTGGAGAAAACGTCTAGATAATGGCCCTTTTCCAGCACCACCAGTCCGCCGTCGCATTTTAAGATATGCAGGTGGTCCAGTTGGGAGGCGGCGTATTTCTTGCCCATCATGGGGCCGCCCTTAATCACGACGTATTCGGAAACGGTGGCGCCTCCCGCCGCCGCGATGCAGTCCTTGACCGGTGTTCCCACCGGAACCCGAAGAATGACAGGGTGGGCCACCGCCCCGGTGACGGTGATGAATTTGTCGGTGACCGCCTTGCCCTGCAGGGCCTGGTGAATATGCCACACGGTGGTGACGTTGGACACCACGATTCCCAAATCCAGAGGGATTCCCCCCGGCGGCACCGTTTGCCCCGTCACCTCGTAAATGAGAATCTGCTCGTCGCCGGCGGGGTAGTAGCTTCCCGAACGGTGAATTTCAATATGGGCGCCCCGCTCGTCGATGGCCTGTTGCAGCGCGTCAATTTCCTTGGTGTACTTTGCCTTGGTGCCGATGACCACTCGGGGAATTTCCAACTCCTGCCGGATATGGCAGAGGGCGGATATAATGTCGCGGCTGAACTGCCGCATCACAAAGCGGTCGGAGCTGAGCAGGGGCTCGCATTCCGCCGCGTTGACCAGAAGCAGCTTTACGCCCTTCACCAGCTTTTTATGGGTGGGAAATCCGGCGCCGCCTGCGCCCACAATTCCCGCTTGCCAGATGCGTTCCAAAAGCTGCAAATCCTTCACCCCGTTTTTCATCGTCTATTCCACATGGTGATAGCCGTCCAGAAGCATGGCGAGGGTGAGCCGGTCGGGGGAGGGGATGACCTCCAGACCTACAAAATCCTGCTTTGGCAGAATGTTTTTCCCGTGGTCCAATGCCTGCTGGACGTCGCTGACGGTGCCGGCAAGGAGATAGTAGCACTTTCCGCCGATAAGCTGCCCCATCCCCAACTTAAGCAAGGCGACGTTTCCGCTTTTCAGGGCGGCGTCCAGGCTGAACAGGCCGGCTGCAATGGTGCGGGTTTCCAAAATGCCGATGGCCTCCACCTTGTCCGCAGGTTTGCGGTGTTTATCTGTCTGGGTGAAGTACGCCAGCAGGTCCTTGTGGGCCGCAGTCAGCAAAAAGGTGCTCATCAGCCGCTCCCGCCCCACAGACTGGAGGACTTTCTGGGATTCCCGCAGGTCCTCCACTTCTCCGGAAAGAATCATTACGTACTTTCCAATGCAGATGGGCCTGGCATAAAGGGGCACAATGACCGACTGTTTGACCAGCCGGTCCAGCATGCCCACCCCGCGGCTGATGTTGCTGTATTCTACAATTAATATGGCGCGGCTCACGTCGTCATCCTTCCCGGATTACGGCAATACCCCGGTCCCGGATGAAATCGGCCGCCAGTGCCGTGACAATGGCTCCCTTGGCAATCCGCAAGCTACGGACGTTGTTGGTGCAGGCGTCCGCCAGCTCCCGCTCGTGAATCAGCTTTTTATGGGTCCAATCCAGGGCTTCGCCGCAGCTCGGCTCCTCTTTTGCCGGTTCCGCAGGCGCAGCTGCGGCTGCGGTTGCCACACAGTTGGTGCAGAAAACATGGTACTTTGCCCGGGGTACCAGCACATAGTCAAAATCCTGGACGTTTTTGGCATCTTCTCCCCAGGAGATTTCATAGTTCTGCTCAATCAGAGGCGCAATGGGGCAATCCGGCTCCAAAATCAGGACCGATGGGCGAGCATCTCGCTCCTGCAGCCGGCGCATGATCTCCTGGGTGACCGCGTCAACCAGTTTGCTAAAGTCCATACAAACACCTCCCCCTGGGTTGTTAGTTTCCGGGCGGATAATCAGCCCGCGCATTCCTTTCTCGAATCCGATGGCGTTGGCCTCGTCGTAGTCAATGTGCATGTAGGTGGCAAACTTCGGGGACACCCGGACCAACACGTTATCCAGAATGGCGCCCCGTTCCCCCTCCACCGCCACGCGGACCACATCCCGGTCCTTGACTCCAAAGAGTTCGGCGTCCTGGGGTGTGGTGTGGATGTGCCGCTGGGCCACAATGACCCCTTGGGGTATGGTCAGGCGCCGGTCTCCCACGGCAAGGGTGATGCCGGGAGTGCCCTCGATTTGTCCGCTTTCCCGCACGGGAGCGGGCACGCCAAGGGTGACGGCGTCGGTGCGGGATATTTCCACCTGCACCTGGGGCCGTTCCGGACCCAAAACCACCACATTCTTCAGGGTGCCTCTCGGCCCGATTAAAGAAACTCGCTCCTGGCAGACATATTGCCCCGGCTGGGAAAGCTCCGACACCTTGGTCAGCTGATACCCTTCCCCAAACAGGGTGTCCACCGCCTCCCGGGAAAGGTGGACGTGCCGCCCCGACGCTTCCAGTTGGATGGTGGGTAACTTATCCATTTTCATGCCTTGTACTCACCTGCCAACCACTGGAACATCATGACATATAGCAGGGAAGACAGCCGGTTGAGCCCCAAAATCAGGTCGGGACGGGTGGGTGTGCCGTATTCGTCCCGAAAAGCGGTGTATGCCGCCAGCTCCGCCTCCCGGACCTGGGTCCGCAGGGCGTTGAGCCACACGATGGGCTGGCCGTAGGTGTGGTCGGGGAAAAAGTGGTTGATGCCGTAATACTTTTTGGGATGGTGGGACCGCTCCCGGATTTCGTCAAAGTTCATATTCAGCAGCTTAGTTTCGGGCAAATCCTTGCGCAGCACCTCGCAGCGCATGATTTCCTTGACAAAGCCCAGAACTTCGTTGAGGGCCTCCGCCACCCGCTCCAGGCCTTTTTGCTGCAGTTCCCACTGCACTTCGATGATTTTGGCTTCCAGGCTGTCCAGCTTTCCCCGGAATACAATGACTTTGTGGTCCTTGTAGACCAATTTGGGCCCGTACAGGGCGGTCATGTGCTCCGGCTTTTCCTCAAAGAAGCCGCCGTACAGGCTTTCGTACCGTTTGGGAGGGGTAAAGGCGGGAAGGTTGCTGGGAGCGTCCTGCAGTTCCTGTGCCGATTTGGGCGGGGAATCGGAAGTCTTCTTCTCCTCCTCAAACACCAGTTCCACTTTGTGGTCGGCAAGGTAAGCTCTTGCCGAAGGGGTGACGATGGTTCCCGGCGGGACGCGGAACTGCTTCATGGCCTCCAGTTCTTCGACCTTGTACTGCTGCCGAAGCGCCGCCTCGGTTAATACGCCCATGCCTGTCACTTCCTTTTCTGCCAGTTCAAGACGCCGGCAGGCGCCTTGTTACAAATTTTGCCATAGTGCAGCCGGTCGTTCCAGCCGCCAAGGGGACAGGTTGGCGGCTGGAACTTGGGCTTCGGCCGGGAGGGATTATTCGGCAGGATTCAGGCGGGGCAGAATGAACTCCACTTCTTGATGGGGGCGAGGAATGACATGGACGGAAATCAGCTCACCGACCCGTTGGGCAGCGGCGGCTCCCGCGTCGGTGGCGGCTTTGACGGCGCCTACGTCGCCGCGAATCATCACGGTGACCAGGCCTCCGCCTACATGCTCCTTGCCGATAAGGGTGACGTTGGCGGCTTTGACCATGGCGTCGGCCGCTTCGATGGCGCCTACCAGACCTTTGGTTTCAATCATACCCAGTGCGTTCATGTTGGACATATGGAATCCTCCTTATAAAAAATCATGTTGTACGAATGGGTGTTATACCTTCAATTTCTCCAATACGGCTTTCAAAACCGCCTGCACCAAAGCCTCCTGCTCATCCACCGGTGCGTTGGAAGCAGGTTTCAGGTCCTCCAGCTCCCGCAGGCCGTACCCCACCCGTCGGATGTTGATGAGGTGCTCCGGCCCGATGTTGTCGGAGGAGGAGCTGCCTCCCACCGCGCCGCAGCCCAGCGTCAGGGAAGGAATGAGGCCGGTGGTGGCGCCGATACCGCCCAAAGCGCCGGGGGTGTTGACCAGCAGGCGGCTGACCGGTTTCTTGAGGGCGAATTCCCGGATAATCTCCTCGTTGTTGGAGTGGATGATGAGGGTGTGCCCTGCGCCTTCATGGTGGAGAATTTCGATGCAGCGCTCGCAGGCGGCCACCCAGTCCGGCTCGGTGTAGAAGGCCAGCACCGGGCACAGCTTTTCTTTGGAGAAGGGGTATTTGGGCCCCACCTTGGTTTCGTGGGCCACCAGAACCCGGGTGCCGGGCGGAATTTCGATGCCCGCCAGCTGCGCGATGACCTGCGGGGAACGGCCCACCACCTTGGGGTTCATGGTCCCGTTTTCCCGCATCAGGATGGCTCCTACCTTCTGCTTAGCCTCCTCGTCCAGGAAATAGGCTCCCTGCCGAGTCAGCTCGGCAATCACCTGGTCCCGGATGCACTCTTCCGTCACAATGGACTGTTCCGAGGCGCAGATGGTGCCGTTGTCAAAGGTTTTGGAATCCAAAATCCGCTTGACCGCCAGGGGAATGTCGGCGCTGCGCTCGATGAAAGCCGGAGCATTGCCGGGCCCCACCCCGATGGCGGGGTTGCCGGAGGAATAAGCCGCCTTGACCATGGCGTGGCCTCCGGTGGCCAGAATGAGGGCCACGTCGGGATGCCGCATCAGCTCCTGGGTGCTCTCCATGGTCAGCAGCTCCATGCACCCGACGGCGCCGGCGGGGCAGCCGGCCTGTTCCGCCGCCTCCCGCACCACCCGCACCGCCTCCAGCGTGCATTGAAGCGCGCTGGGATGAGGGGAGAAGATGATGGCGTTTCCGGTTTTCAGGGCAATCAGCGTCTTGAAGATGACGGTGGAGGTGGGATTGGTGGAGGGGATGAGGGCGGCGATGATGCCCATGGGGACGGCGATTTCCCAAATTTTGTTTTTGGGGTCCTCTCGGATAATGCCCACCGTCTTCCTATCCCGTATGTAATCGTGCACCGCTTTGGAGGCAAACTGATTTTTGATGGTTTTATCCTCCGCGCGGCCGAATCCGGTTTCCTCCTGCGCCATTTTGCCCAGCCGCTGGGCGTTGTCCCAGCCGGCTTTGGCCACCGCATCCACAATGGCGTCGATTTGCTCCTGGGAAAAGGTGGCAAGCGTTTTCTGCGCCACTTTCGCTTGGCGGACCAAATTGCGGACAGCCTGTATGGAAAGCAAATCTCGGTCGGTCAATTCCATAAACAGCCTCCCTGCTTGTTACAGTTTGAGATCAATCCCCGACACTTTCTTATCCAGAATGGTTTTGAGCAAGTCGGCGATGTGGGCGCCCGCCTCGGCGGGAGGGGTGCCGCCCTTGTGGATGTTGGAGACTACGGTTCTTCTCGCCTCCGGCATGTTGATGGTGGGCTTATAAGCGATGTAGGCGCTCATGGATTCCGCCGTTACCAGTCCCGGACGCTCGCCGATGAAACAGCAGACCACGTCGGCGCCGGTGATTTCTCCCACATGGTCCATGGCGCCCACCCGGCAGTACTTGACGAAGGGGATGGGGCCGGTTTCGATGCCGTGTTTGCGCAATCCCTGCAGAATAGCGGGAATGACGTCGGGGATGTTGGCTTCGATGGCGGCGGAGCTCAGACCGTCCCCCACCATAATCTGCACCTTGGCGCCGGCTTTCAGCTCTTTCTTAAAACGCTCCACCGTTTCGGGGGAAAGGATGCGTCCCAAATCCGGGCGGGTGATAAACTCGTCCTTATTGGCGCACTTGGTGATTCCCTCCACAAACTGGTGAGCCTTGACGAACTCCTCCGAAACGTCGGAGAACACCGCGTCCTGGGCGCTGGCATGGTCTGCCCGGAAGCGCAGGGAGGACAGGGTGTTGTAGCGGGGTCCCGCTCTCCAGACGCCGAGGCGGGCGGGAGTGTACTGCTTCATCCGCAGGTAGCCTTCCCGGTCCACGGGGTCGGGAACAAAGAACTCCTCCTTCAAATCCTGGACGGTGATATCGTCAATGAAGCCGTCTTCGATGGTGGTGGAGCACTCGCACCCTCCGCCGCAGCAGGAGGCGCCGGCATCTTGCCCCTGGGACTGGGATTGCAACAGTTCAGCCAGAACTTTTTCAACCATCTGCCTTACTTCGTTTTCATGTAGCATGGTGCTGACCTCCAGTCTATTTCAAGAATATGGAAGCATCGCCAAAACGCTTGGTGATTTTGCCGTTCTGGGTGATGCCAATGCGTTCCATCCACTCTCCAAATTCCGCGATGGGCTTCAGACCGAACAGCTCCCGCAGGGATTGGGCTTCGTGGTAACCGGTGCACTGGTAGTTGAGCATGACGTCGTCGCCGT
>JAKPGH010000188.1 GCA_029550985.1 Bacillota bacterium | reverse complement strand
GGTGGAGTTTGAAATCACCCCCAACCGCCCCGACTGCCTTTCGGTGCGGGGGTTGGCCCGGGAAGCCGCCGTCACCTTCGAGGTGCCCCTCAAGCTCCACCAGCCGGTGGTAAAGGGCTCCGGCGGCAGCGTCCACGACTACCTCAAAGTGCGGGTGGAAAATCAGGAGCTGTGCCTGCGCTACTCCGCCGCCGTGGTCAAAAACGTCAAAATCGGCCCCTCCCCCCGCTGGATGCGGGAGCGGCTGAGGGCTTCCGGTGTGCGCCCCATCAACAACATCGTGGACATCACCAACTACGTGATGCTGGAATACGGCCAGCCCATGCACGCCTTTGACCTGGTTCACGTCAAGGGCAGCCAGATTGTGGTGCGCAACGCCGCCCCTGGAGAAAAAATTACCACCCTGGACGGCGTGGAGCGCGCCCTTTCCCCCGAAATGCTGGTCATCGCCGACGAAAGCTCCCCCTCCGCCGTGGCGGGCGTTATGGGCGGCGAATTTTCCGGCGTGTACGAAACCACCCAAACCGTCGTCTTTGAATCGGCCTGCTTCTACGGCCCCAGCGTCCGCTCCACCTCCAAAAGGCTGGGGCTGCGGACCGAAAGCTCCTCCCGCTTTGAAAAGGGTCTGGACCCCGAAAACTGCATCCCCGCTCTGCGCCGCGCCTGTGAGCTGGTGGAGCTGCTGGGCGCCGGCGAAGTGGTGGACGGCGTCATCGACATCGCCGCTCCCCAAAAGCCTCCCGTCACCCAAAAGCTGGACCACCAATGGATTTGCAACTTCCTCGGGGTGGAAATCCCACGGGAGAAGATGGAGCACTGGTTGCGGGAGCTGGGCTTTACCATCCAGGGCGACCTGGTAACCGCCCCCAGCTGGAGAAGGGACGTCACCTGCCAGCAGGATTTGGCGGAGGAGGTTGCCCGCCTGTACGGATACGACAACATCCCCTCCACCATCATCCGCGGGGAGGCAAAGGCTCGCCCCACCGAAAAGCAGCGCTTTGTGCGGACCGTCCATCAGGCTCTGCTGGCTCAGGGACTCAACGAAATTATCACCTACTCCTTCTTCTCCCCCAAAAACTACGATTTAATCCGGCTGCCGGCCGATTCCCCTCTGCGCCGCTCGGTAACCATCCTCAACCCCCTGGGAGAGGACACCAGCGTCATGCGCACCACCGCCATCCCCTCCATGCTGGAAACGCTGGCCAGAAACTTCCGGGCTCGGAGCGAAAGCGCCCGGCTGTACGAGCTGGCCACCGAATATATCCCTACCGAGGATGGGAAACTCCCCCTTGAGCCGCGTAAAATCGTCATCGGCCTGTACGGCCCCGACGAGGACTTCTTCACGCTCAAGGGCATTGTGGAAGCCTTGCTGGAGCAAACCAGAGTCTTTGATTGGGAGGCGGAGCCGGTCACCGACCATCCCACCTTCCATCCGGGACGCTGCGCCCGCCTGCAGCTGGGGGACGTAACCCTTGGCATCATCGGACAGATTCACCCCGAGGTGGCGGAAAGCTACAAAGTCGATGTGCCTTTGTACGTCGCCCACCTGGATTTGGAGGCCCTGCTGCAAAACACCAGCGGTTCCCCCGTCTACAAGCCGCTGCCCCGCTTCCCCGTCTCCACCCGGGATTTGGCTTTGGTCTGCGACGAATCCGTCACCAACGCGCAGATTGCCAACACTCTGAAAAAAGCCATGGGCAAGCTGCTGGCGGAATGGAAGCTCTTTGACGTTTACCGCTCGGTGGAGCGGTTGGGAGCCGGCAAGAAGAGCCTCGCCTACTCGCTCACCCTGCGGGCGGAGGACCGCACCCTCACCGACGAGGAATGCGACAGGGCAATTGCCAAAGCTCTTAAGGCTTTAGAGCAAATTGGGGTATTCCTGCGGCAGTAAAAATGTGATATAATAGCCACAAACCACCGTGATTGCGGATTTTCATCATGCATTTTTTACAATAATTTCGGCAATGGTTTTGTTGCTCGTTCTCCACCCGGCGATACGGTGCCGGGGAATAGCATATCGCTCTGGGAAGGGGCATCTGTGTTTGTGGCAAATTGTTTGGCGCGGAAGGTCCATCGACAACTTCCGCGCCAATTAGCAAATCCGCAAGGGCGCCATCGTCTTCAAACACAACAACTTGGTATCGGCATACAGCGCGGAGCGGCTGCGCATCGGAAGGAGGAGGCAGGGCGTTGATGCAAAAGGCAGTAGCTATTTATCTGCGGGGAGAAAAACAGGATCAGCAACTGGAACTATGTCAGGAGTATGTCAGGCTCTATTGCGACGAGACTGTGGAAAATTGTCTCATCTTTCAGGATGAGGGCAGCCTTGCCGAAGAGCTGCCCGGCCTTCAGTCCCTGATGGCGGCGGTAAACCGGCGGGTGCTCCACACTGTGGTCTGCGCCGATATCGGGGTCATCTGCAAAAACACCGTCGAACTGGTGGAAATCGCCCGCCGAATGGACTCCAATGGCGTCGCTTTGATTCTGGTCAAAAACGCCATTGACTTTTCCTCCGCCGTTGGGCGCAGCTTTTTGCTGGCAAGTGAGACTTTGCTGGAGTTGGAGCGCACCAGCGTCGCCTCCACCATTCGGGACAACATGCGGATGCTGGCCCGCAGCGGCCGCTGGCTGGGAGGGGTCGCCCCCACCGGTTACGTCTCGATTCACAAGCCGGGGAAGCAGCCCGGCGAAAAAAATTACTGCCTCCAACTGCTGCCGGACCAGGCCGAAACCGTCAAGCTCATCTACTCCCTCTTTTTAGAATGGGATTCCCTGGTGAAGGTGGCCCAGGAGCTGGAAAAGCGGGGCATCCGCACCAAAAACGGACGAGCCTACACTCGCTTTACCCTTCGTCAGATTCTGGAAAACCCTGTCTACATGCAGGCCAACTCCGACGCCTACGCCTATTTTACCCGCCTGGGGGCCGAGGTTTGTTCCCCGCCCGAAGCCTTTGACGGCAGCCGCGGCATGATGGTTTACAACAAAACCGTCCAGGCGCAGGGGACCTCCAATCAACAGCGGGATGTATCCGAGTGGATTGTGGCGGTGGGTGAGCACCCGCCCATCATCGACGCCCTCAGTTGGATTTCGGTGCAGCAGCAGCTGGCCCGGAATAAATCGCCCCACGAGCGCCGCCCCAAAAGCGAGTACGGCCTGGTGGCGGAGATCCTCTACTGCGGCGAATGCGGCGCCCACATGCGGCCCAAACTGATGCAGCGACTCCACCCCGACGAGGAGCCCCGCTTCTTTTACATCTGCGAGCGGAAGGAGCAGAGCCGTTCCAGCGAATGCGATATTCCCAACCTTCCGGGGCAGGCGGTGGACAACGCCATCAGCGTCATGATTGGCGCTTTGGGCCCCGACGAGCCCGACCTGTTGCCCAGCCGTCCCCGACGCCCCGCCACCGCCGAGGCGCTGGAAGCCCACAGGGCCCGCATTGCGGAGAAAAAGAAGCAGATTGCCGCCAACGAGGAGAGCATCTCCAAGCTGGTGTTTACCCTAATTAAGGCAATAGACAAAAGCGCCTACGACGAAATCATCAAGCGCATTGACATCCTGCACCAGCGCAACGAAAAACTTGCCGCCCAGGTTAAAATGCTGGAATCGCTCCTGACCCCTTCCCCCTTGGAGGACCATTATCGGGATGCGTTGCAGGATATTTTGACCCAGTGGGAAAAGTACGCCCAAACCCTCCCCATGGCTCGCAGGCGGGCCGCTCTGCGGCTGTTAATCGACTCGGTCACCTGGAACCGGGAAGAGCTTTTGGTTCGCTTTTTCGGCGGCGCCCAGTTTTCGGTGCGCCCGGACGAATATTGGGAGCTTGCCGGTCAAGGCAAAGGCTCCAATAAAGAGAAAACCCTATAAAAAGGACCGGCCTTGGGGCTGGTTCTTTTCTTTGCGGAATTCCCGCAATATTCTCACTCATTCCATCAAAAAAAGCTCTCTTTCTCTTGGGGGGAGAGGGGCAAATTTAACATATATTTCCAACCAGCCCGCATATACATGGAATAGCACATCGTTAGGAGGGTTGGTTTTGAAAGGGTTGCCCGAAGAGAGAGTGATTGCGTTCGCAAATTATATTGTTGAACATAACGCAACGGTACGGCAAACAGCCAAGAAATTCAATTTAAGCAAGTCCACCGTACATAAAGACGTCAGCGAAAGATTAAAGACGATCAACGAGGATTTATACGAAAAAGTCAAGCAGGTGCTGGAGCAGAACAAGTCAGAGCGGCATATTCGGGGCGGCATGGCCACCAAGAGCAAATATGAACGCCTGCGCAACAAATAAGACGTGTTGAGGGCCACTTTCCGCGGAGAGATGGCCCTTCGATTGCAACCACCTTCCTGCACGGAACTGCGGGGTTTTCTTAAAGCTCTCGCATGGTGTTTGCCGTGCTACAAACCGTTCATTCTGCGCCGATGGATTTTGTCACAGCATGGGATGTTCAACCCCAAAACCTTCTCATCTTGCCCATAGATCAACCAAACACCATCGAAAAAGGCAGCCGAAAAACCGGCTGCCTTTTTTGGCTATTTCCCATATTTATGCATTTCTTTCATGGTAGAGCTTGGAGGGAACATAACGGCTGACAGCCGCCTGATTGACCTT
>JAKPGH010000177.1 GCA_029550985.1 Bacillota bacterium | reverse complement strand
CTACGGGCTGCCCGTTTCCCAGGGGCGCCGGTTGGTCCGGCAGGGGGGAAGCGTTCTGCGGGACCTTTTATTTTACCTGTTTTTCCCCTACTCCAGGGGTGTAAAGGTCAGCTCCTTTCGGGTGATGCGGGCGGAGCTTGTGCGGCGCATTGTGCCGGAAAGGCCGGAATTTTTCTATTTTTCGGCATCGGTGTTCCGGCATCCGGTGCGGGCGGCCAATCTTCCCTATCCCCACCAGCGGCGGAGTGGGGGAAAGTCCGGCTACCGGCTTTCTCGGCTGGCGGCTTTGTACCTCAACATCATCCGGTATTATGTCTTGGGCCGTGGGAAAACCCGCAGGGAGGCTCCCGCGCCGGCAGGGGAGTTGATTCATTATGGCTAGGCTGCTGATTTTGGGGGGCTCCAACTGCCAGATATCCGCCTTTCGCCGGGCGAAACGTTTGGGGTTGGAAACGGTGCTGTTCGATTATCTCCCAAACCCGCCGGCGGCAGCCCTTGCTGATTTGCACCTGCCCATCAGCACCTTTGACTGGCGGGAATGCGCCCGTAGGGCCGCGTTGCTGCATCTGGACGGGGTGATGACCCTGGGCACCGACCAGCCCGTCTTTACCGCCGCCTACATAGCACAGCGTCTGGGGCTGCCTTCTTACCTTTCCAAAGAGCAGGCGTTGGCGGTCACCAACAAGGCGCTGATGAAAAAAATCCTCACCGACCACGGCATTCCCACCAACCCCTACCGTCTGGTGGGGAAGGAGGGTTTCCCCCAATGGCCCTATCCCGGGGATTTGGTGATGAAGCCGCTGGACAGCCAGGGCCAAAAGGGCGTCTTTCGGGTGAGCGGCCCGGAGGAAGCCGCCGCCCTTTATTCTCAGACGGCTGCCTACTCCCGCTGCCAAAAGATTTTGTGGGAGCGATATTACCCCTCTAAAGAGGTGACGGTCAGCGCCTGGGTGGACGGCGGAAAGGCGACGGTGCTCACCATCACCGACCGGATTACCTTTCCCCATCCCAGACACATTGGAGTCTGCGCCGCCCACCGGTACCCTTCCCGCTACGCCCGGGGACAGGAAGCACTGCTCCATACCCTCACCCAGCAAATTACCGATGCCTTTGGAATTCCCAAGGGCCCCCTTTATATCCAGTACCTGTTCGGGGAGGAGGGGGTGGTGGTCAACGAGTTGGCCTGCCGCATCGGCGGCGCTTTTGAGGACGTCACCATCCCAGCGGCCACCGGCTTCGACATTTTAGGCGCGGTGATGGACGGCGCCCTGGGCAGGGAAGTTCCGCCTCCCAGGATACAAAAAGGGTGCGGAAGTTTTCGGGTGCTGATGCCTTTCGCCCGTCAGGGTAGGCTTGCCTATATAACGCCGCTGGAAACGATAAAGGCTCTTCGCTTTGTCCGAGATGCCGGGTATAATTTCCGGCAAGGGCAGGTGTTGCCCGCCTTTGAACATGCGGGGGCGCGCCTGGGGCATATGGTGCTCACCGCCGAGAACGAAGAGCAGATGCAGCGTTACCTAAACGAGTTTTACCAGGTTTTTCAGGTGTTGGACGAAGAAGGAAACAACATGCTCCTGCCGTTTGAAGAATAGGATGTGTCGCCATGCGAAAGGGAATTGTGCTGGGCTGCCTGCTGCTTGCGCTGACAGGCTGCGCCCAAAAGAAACCCCAGAGCATCACCATTGCGGAGCAGTACGGCACCGCCTATGCTCCCATTGCGGTGATGCGGGAGCTGGACCTGCTGCAAGAGGAGCTGCCTTCCTCCATCAACGTGGAGTGGGTGCAGCTTGCCAATACCGCCGCCATTCGGGAAGCCATGCTGGCGGGCAAAACCCACATTGCCTGCATGGCCATCCCTCCCTTTCTCATCGGGCGGGATGCGGGCATGGAATGGCGGATTTGCTCCGGCGTATCCCGGGTTCCCATGGGATTGACCACCCGGGAGCCCGGCGTGGAGTCCCTGGCGGACATTACGCCGGAGATGCGGATTGCCCTGCCGCAGCCGGGGAGCATCCAGCACATTTTGCTGGCTATGGCCGCCCGCAGGGAGCTGGGGGATGCCCGCCGCTTTGACAACCAACTGGTGACCCTTTCCCATCCCGACGGCATGAACGCGCTCCTTTCGGGGGGAGAGGTGTCGCTCCACTTTACCACCTCCCCCTATTTGCAGCAGGAGCAGCAGGCGGGGATGACCCTGATTTTGGACGGCGAGGAAGCCATGGGCCGGCCCTTTACCGGCATTGTGGCGGTGGCGGGGGAGTCGCTGTACCGGGAGCAGCCGGAAGTGTATCGGGCCTTTCTCAAAGCTTTAAAAAAGGCCATTGACTGGATTGGGGAGCACCCCCGGGAGGCGGCGGAGCTTTTGGCTCCCGTTTACGGCATGGAACCGGATGCTCTGCTGTTGGAAATGACTGTTCCCGGCGCCGCCTACACCACCGAAATCCAAGGGGTGGAAGCTTTCAGCGCTTTTATGCTGGAGGAAGGGTACCTTAGGCAGGAGCACCCCCTGAACACCCTGTTGTTCCCGGAGGCTGCTTCATGAAGAAGCTGTTCCGATACCGCCCGGTGCAGCGCATGGGGTGGATTTGTCTGCTTTTGCTTGTCTGGCAGGGAGCGGTGTGGAGCAAGCGAATTTCCCCCCTGCTGCTGCCGGGCCCCCGGCAGGTGTGGAAAGCGTTAATCCACCAACTGCTTGACGGGGACCTGGCAGCTCAAATTGGATTTTCCCTGGCCATCATCTTGCGGGGGACGGCCCTTGCGGTGGCCATCAGCTTGGCGGTAGCGCTCCTTTCCCTCTACAGCAAGGTGTTTGCCAGTCTGGCCGACACCCTTTGCGCCCTGGCCCATCCGCTGCCGGCCATCGCCCTGCTGCCCTTGATTATCGTCTGGTTTGGGGTGGGGTACCGCGCGGTGGTGGCCATCATCGTCCACTCCACCTTGTGGCCCATGCTCCTCAACCTCACCGCGGGGCTGAAATCCACTCCCTCCGTCTACGTGGAGTGCGGCAAAAGCCTTTGTTCTTCCCCGTTGTGGATGCTCTGCCACGTCTACCTGCCGTCCTCCCTTTCCTCCTTTCTGGCGGGGCTAAAAATCGGGTGGGCCAGAGCATGGCGCGCTCTCATCAGCGCCGAGATGATTTTCGGCGCCGTCGCCTCGTCGGGGGGAATCGGCTGGTTTTTGTTTCAAAACCGGGTGATGATGGATACCCCCGGGCTGTTCGCCGGCATTTTCGTGGTGGCCGTCATCGGGATGGTGGTGGAGGAGCTTCTTTTGCTGGTGGAACGCAGAACCGTCCTTCGCTGGGGGATGTCGGTTGCCAAATAAGGGCGAATGCTGAAAATTTTGGAGGTTTACGGTGCGGGGACTGGTGCTGAAACAAATACATAAGAGCTTTGTAACCGAGGAAGGGGTGCGCCGGGTCCTGCAGGGGGTGAGCCTTACGGTGGGGGAAGGGGAACTGGTCACCCTGCTGGGCCGCTCCGGCAGCGGAAAAACCACCCTGTTGCGCATCGCCGCCGGATACGATTTCCCCGACGAGGGCAGGGCGTTGTGGAACGGCGCCCCCATTACGGGGCCTTCCCCCAACCGTTTTGTGGTGGTTCAAACCTTGGACCAGCTGTTCCCCTGGAGGCGGGTGGGCTCCAACATCCGCTTTGCCCTGCGCACGGTTTACCCTCATATCACCAAGGCGGAGGCCGGGGAACGGGCCGCCTATTGGCTGGAACAGACCGGCCTTTCGGGCTGCGGGGATTTGTGGCCCGCCCAGCTTTCGGGAGGGATGAAGCAGCGGGCGGCGTTGGCCAGGGCCTTTGCCCTGCAACCGGAACTGCTGCTGCTGGACGAGCCTTTCGGCGCGCTGGATTCCATGCTCCGCCGCACCATGCAGGAGCTTTTGCTCAACCTTTGCGCCGTTCACCGCTGCTCGGTGCTCTTTGTCACCCACGATATTGACGAGGCCCTGCGCCTTTCTCCTTCGCCTGCTTTTCTCACCGCCGACGGCCGGGAGATTTTGCGGCTGGATTCCTCTCGAACCAATCCGGAAGAAATCCGACGGCTGCTGTCCCAGCCTGACGGGGAGGTGGTGGCGCAGTGAAGCTTCTGGTAACCGGAGGGGCTGGATTTATCGGCTCCCACTTTATCCGCCGGATGCTCTCCCGGGAGCATTTGGTTTGCTGTGTGGACAGCCTTACCTATGCCTCTGATTTGCGGCGGCTTTCGGACTGCATGGAGCACCCCAACTTTTCGTTTGTCCAGGGGGATATCTGCGATTCCGCCGCCATGAAAGAGGTGTTTGACCGCTTTGGTCCCGAGGCGGTGGTCAACTTTGCGGCGGAATCCCATGTGGACCGCTCCATCGCCAATCCTCTTCTCTTTATCCGCACCAACGTGGAGGGGGTGGGGGTTCTGCTGGAACAGTGCCGCCGGAGGGAAGTGCCCTTCCATCAAATTTCCACCGACGAAGTGTACGGACCCGCATCTTCAGAAGAAGAACAGGGCTGCAGGGAGGACGCTCCCCTGTCGCCCTCCAGCCCTTACGCCGCCTCCAAGGCGTCGGCCGACCTGTTGGCCCTCAGCTACTTTCGCACCTACGGGCTGCCGGTCACCGTCACTCGCTGCTGCAACAATTTCGGGGAGGGCCAGCATCGGGAAAAGCTGATTCCCATGACCATCCACGCGGCGCTGCGAGGCAAGGAAATCCCTGTGTACGGGGACGGCTTGCAGCGTCGGTGCTGGATTTCGGTGAGGGAGCACTGCCGGGCGGTGGAGGCGGTGCTGGAGCGGGGAAAGCGGGGGGAAATTTACAACATCGCCCCTCAAACGGAGCTGGAAAACCTTGCCCTCATCCGCCGGATTTTGGACCAGCTGGGCTGCGGGCACCATCTTGTCCGGTTTGTCCAGGACCGGCCCGGCCACGACCGCCGCTACCGGATGTGCGCCGAAAAAATCACGCGGCAGTTGGGGTTTTGCACCCAGGGGGACTTTGAAGGGGACCTTTCCCGCTGCATCGAATGGTACGTCAGACATTTGAAGCCATAGGATAAAACAAAACACCTTCCGGAACCAATGGCGTCCGGAAGGTGTTTTTATAAGAAAAACCTCAAACTAGCAATCACATTAGCAGCCCAGCAAGGAAATATGCTTGCCGATGTGGCGCTTCAGGTATTGGTCGTAGACTTTGCGGTGCTTTTTCAGTGCGGCGTAAATGGGCTCCCGCAGGCCTTGTTCCAGCATAAAGCCGTAGGTGATGTGGAGCAGCTGGCGGCTGTCGTCGTGGTTGAGGTAGTCGCCCAAGTCCCCGTCCGCCACTTCGTCCAGAGGCTTAATCTTGGAAACATCGCAGTGCACCACATACAGAGCTTTGGCCTTTTCCAGATTTTCCAGAGCGCAGCGGTGCATCTTGCGGTACAGCTCCGGCTCCTTCTCGGCGATGACCCGCACAGCCTCCAGCCAGTTGGTGCCGGCGGTCTTGACATGGAACTTGCCGCCGGTCAGCTCGGCCACGCTGGGATAGATGGAGAACTTGTCGCTGCCCGAGTGGACGCTAATGCGGTAGCCAAACTCCTTGGCGATGGCGCAGTGGACCTTAAAGCACTCGTGGAACTCCTTGACGTTGCCGATGTAGTCGATGCCCTTTTGGAATTCGCCCACAAACCGGGGAGCCATGCTGTCCGCCACAACCTTGGCCTTCTTCAGCTCGTTGGCCACAAAGAAGTGGGTGGCAGGCTCGGTTTCAAAGGGAGTTTCGTCCACCGAAACTTCAAAGTCGATGCGGCGCCCCGCCTTGGTGATGATGTTTTCATAGATATCGATGATGAAGGGAATGGCGTCGCCAAAGGCCACCGCGGCCCGCATCAGAGCGGCCTTGTCGATGGAGGCGCCCAGCTTTTCGGCCAGAGGATTGCCGATGTATTCCGCTTCCCACTCGGCCCGCTTGGCGGCGTCGATGGCGTTGTAAACCTTCTCCAACTCCGCGGGGTCCGCCGGCGGGGTTTTGAGGTTTTCGGAGCAGTCCAGCGTAATCATGGAATAGCCGCAGGAAAGGGCGTGCCGAATGTCCTCCGGCTTTTTCAGATGGTCGCCGTCGGCGCCGAATCCGCCTTTCCAGCCGGCCTTCACCACCGCCCAGACGGCGGCGTCCAGCACGTCGTCCCAGGTGCGGTTGGTCAAGGTCAGCTCCCGCATGCTCTGCTGGGCCAAGATGGGCTTGACGTCGTGCTCTTTTACAATCTGCAGGTGAGCGTATCCCGCAAGGCCCAAACGGTCTCCCAGACCAAAGGTTCTGCCATAAGCCGCCAGGGACACGGGACGGGTGAACTCCAGATGTTCATTGACCACCAGACGGTTGGCATGATTCATGGGATAAACCCGAATCCCGTCGGAAACATCCTTGCCTCCAGTCAGGGCTTTTGCCAGAGGGCTATCGTCCCAGGTGGCCAGAACGTCGGCACCCTCAAACCAGGCGGCAAAGGCGGATTGCTCCGGCATCCAGGAATCCTCGTAAAGTTCTGCGGAGGCGTCTGCTTTCTGCAGGATCTCCAATGCTTTTGTTTTGTCCATAATATGACCCCCGTTTCTGCAATATTGAGTATATCCCAAAGTTGCGCTGCTTTTATGATAACAAAAAAAAAATAAAAATGAAAGAGCTTACATTAATTTTCATAGACAAGTTTTTGAAAGAACAACGGCGGCTCCCATTCGGGAAACCGCCGTTGTTTTGGTATCGCATCAGCCGGGCAGCTCTGCGAGACTTTCTTCAATTTTGGCCAGCCGTTCGGAAGCTTTGCGCAGCTTTTCCCGTTCCGCCTCCACCACGGCGGCGGGGGCTTTTGCCACAAAGCTCTGGTTTTGCAGCTTCTTTTCAATGGAGGCAATTTCGTTTTGGGCGGCCGCCTTTTCCTTTTCCAGTCTTGCCCGCTCCTTGTCCAGATCCAGCAGCTCCGCCATGGGGATGAAGATGCGGGCGGCATCGGTGATGACCTGAACCGAGCCTGCGGGGTCAAAGCTGTTGCCGATTTCCACATAGCTGGCGGAGGCCAGGCGCTGCAGGAAGGGAGCACCCTGGGCAAAGACGGAGGCGTAATCCGTTTGGATGTTGAGCCGCGCCTTTTTGGAAGGAGCAACGCCCAGTTCCGCTCTCCGTGCCCGGATGGCCCGGATGGCTTCCACCACCATGTTGAAGTCCCGCTCCTCTTTGACAAAGTCAAGAGCAGGGTTGGGGGTGGGCCAGCTTTGAATGATCAGGGTCTCGCCTTCGCAGGGGAGAGCCTGCCACACTTCTTCGGTGATGAAGGGCATGAAGGGGTGGAGCAGCCGCAGGGAGCCGTCCAGCACATAGAGGAGCACCTGACGGGCCCGCAGCGCCGATTCGCCGCCTTCCTGCATCCGGGATTTGCTCAGCTCAATATACCAGTCGCAGAGAATATCCCAGAAAAAGTCGTACAGCTTTTGGGCCGCAATGCCCAGCTCGTATTTTTCCAGGTTTTCGGTGACCTCGCCCACCAGCCGGTTGTAGTGGGAGAGGAGCCACTTGTCCTCAATGGCCAGGGTGTCGGGAATGGAGGGAGCGTCCCCTTCCTCCAGATTCATCAGCACGTAGCGGACGGCGTTCCAGATTTTGTTGCAGAAGTTGCGGGCGGCCCGCACCTTATCCTCCACAAAGCGCAGGTCGTTGCCGGGAGAAACGCCGGTGGCCAGGGTAAAGCGCAGGGCGTCGGCGCCGTATTCCTTGATGACGTCCAGAGGGTCGATGCCGTTGCCCAGGGATTTGGACATTTTCCGCCCTTGGGCGTCCCGCACCAAACCGTGGATAAAGACGGTG
This sequence comes from Bacillota bacterium, assembly GCA_029550985.1. GTDB lineage: Bacteria > Bacillota > Clostridia > Oscillospirales > Ruminococcaceae > WRAV01. The sequence continues at coordinate 1,825 of JAKPGH010000177.1, read as the reverse complement.
GAGAAGGGGCTCTTGCCGGTCTGCTCCACGCCGGAGAAGATCATCCGGGCCACCCAGAAGAAGATAATGTCGTAGCCGGTGACCATGTCGTTGGTGGGGTAGAAGTACTGGAGGTCTTCGGTGTTTTCCGGCCAGCCCAAAGTGGAGAAGGGCCACAGCGCCGAGGAGAACCAGGTGTCCAAAGTGTCCTGGTCCCGGGTGAGTTTGTGGCTGCCGCATTTGGGGCAGGTGTCGGGGGCGCTGCGGGCCACAATCACTTCACCGCAGTCGTCGCAATACCAGGCGGGAATCTGATGTCCCCACCAAATCTGGCGGGAGATGCACCAGTCGCGGATGTTCTCCATCCAGTGGAAGTAGATTTTGTCAAACCGCTCGGGGACAAATTTGGTGGTGCCGTTTTTGACCACTTCAATGGCGGGCTCGGCCAGGGGCTTCATCTTGACAAACCACTGTTTGCTCACCCAGGGCTCCACCGTGTCGGAGCAGCGGTAGCAGGTGCCCACATTGTGGGCGTGGTCCTCCACCTTCACCAGATAGCCCTGCTCCTGCAGGTCGGCCACAATCTGCTTTCTGGCTTCGTAGCGGTTGAGGCCAGCGTATTTTCCGCCGTTTTCGTTGATGGTGGCGTCCTCGTTCATCACGTTGATGACGGGCAGGGAGTGGCGCAGCCCCACTTCAAAGTCGTTGGGGTCGTGGGCGGGGGTAATTTTCACCGCGCCGGTGCCGAACTGCGGGTCCACGTAACTGTCGGCGATGATGGGAATTTCCCGGTTGACCAAAGGAAGAATCAGCGTTTTGCCAATTAAGTGGGCGTAGCGCTCGTCCTCTGGATGCACCGCCACCGCGGTGTCTCCCAGCATGGTTTCGGGGCGGGTGGTGGCGATTTGCAGATAGCCGCTGCCATCCTTGAGGGGATATTTGATGTGCCAGAAATGGCCCTGCTGCTCCTGGTATTCCACCTCGATGTCGGAGATGGAGGTGTGGCAGGTGGGGCACCAGTTGATGATGCGCTCGCCCCGGTAAATCAGGCCCTTTTCATACAGGCGGTTGAACACTTCGACGACGGCTTTGCTGCAGCCTTCGTCCATGGTGAACCGCTCCCGGCTCCAGTCGCAGGAGCTGCCCAGTTTTCGCAGCTGCTGCACAATCCGGCCGCCGTATTGCTTTTTCCAAGCCCAGGCCCGCTCCAGGTACTTTTCCCGGCCCAAAGCCTCTTTGGACAGGCCCTCTTTCTGCAGGGCTTCCACGATTTTTGCCTCGGTGGCAATGGATGCGTGGTCGGTGCCAGGCACCCAAAGGGCCTCGTAGCCCTGCATTCTGCGCCAGCGAATCAGCAAGTCCTGCAGGGTGTTGTCCAGAGCGTGGCCCATGTGAAGCTGCCCGGTAATGTTAGGCGGCGGCATTACGATGGTATAGGGCTTTTTGCCGCTGTTGGGCGTGGCTTTAAAATAACCGCCCTTTTCCCAGAATTCGTAGATGCGGTCCTCCACCTGCGCCGGGTTATATTGTTTTTGCAGCTCCTTGGCCATTGATATAACCTCCAAATATATTCAATCACAACGCATGTCCTATTTGCGAGTATCCTTTATTATACGCAACAATGCGACTTTTGGCAATATATACTTTACAAAATCCCCTATGATATCCCAATTATGGCCAGTTTTGCACCGCAAAAACAGCTTGCTTTTTCTAGATAGGTTGACCTATAACGGTGGGGGAACAGGGCGTGGATTGTCATAATCTGAACAATCCGTATTTTCACCATTGACAAGGACAATTACGAGGTATGTACTGTACTAGTACATATAATACAGCGAGGTGATGG
>JAKPGH010000164.1 GCA_029550985.1 Bacillota bacterium | reverse complement strand
TCCAGTTCATCGGGCAGGCAGGAAATCAGCTCTCCCGGTTCTTCCACCGCTCCCGCCACCATGACGTCCCGGTAAAAACCAATGAGCTGTTCGCAGAGCCGCAGGTAGTCCACCGAGCGCTCCCAAAGGCTTTGGGAAACCTTGAGCACCTCTCCCCCGTTGCCGGAGGCAATAGCTTCCGCCAAAGCAAACAAATGCTCCCGGCCCACGAGACCGATGCGCTGAAGCACCACTTCCCTGGTGATTTCCCCGCCCTGGGCTACCACCAAATCCAACAGGGAAAGGGCATCCCGCATGCTGCCATCGGCCAGCTTTGCCACCAAAAGCGCGGCATCTTCTTTCAGGTCGATGCTCTCCTGCTTGGCGATATAGGATAGTCTGGCGGCGATGGTGGCGCTGTCAATGCGGGAAAAATCAAACCGCTGACAGCGGGACAGAATAGTGGCGGGGACTTTGTGCAATTCGGTTGTGGCTAGAATGAAAATGACATGCTGGGGAGGCTCTTCCAAAATTTTCAGAAGGGCGTTAAAGGCTCCCACCGACAACATGTGGGTTTCGTCGATGACATAGACCCGGTATTTTCCCGCCACAGGGGTAAAATGAGCTTCTTCCCGCAGGTCCCGGATGTTGTCCACCCCGGAGTTGGAGGCAGCGTCAATTTCGGTGACGTCCAGCAGGCTTTCCTCTTCGATGCCGCGGCAATTGTCGCACTGGCAGCAGGGATTGCCATCCCGAGGGGAAAGGCAGTTCACCGCCTTGGCCAGAATTTTGGCCGTGGAAGTCTTTCCGGTGCCCCGGGTGCCGCAGAACAGGTAGGCGTGAGAGAGTTTGCCGTTTGCCACCTGATGCTTGAGGGTGGTGGCTACCGCATCCTGCCCCACCAAATCGTCAAAGGTTTTGGGCCGCCATTTGCGGTAAAGGGCCTGATACATGATATGACACCTCCCAAAAGACCTGCAAAGAAGCCCATTCTGCAGAAAAGGATAGAAGATTGTCTCCTCTACCCCTTTTCCTGCTACATAACTTATGCCGCCGCACGCGGACAGACAGATGAATCTGCGGCGCGCAGGAACAACCGCTTAATGCTGCTCGGTTCCCCGCCTGACATGGTTCACGGTGTCCTACCGCACAGGACCCGTCTGCCCGCATGCCGCGGCACAATACATGGCTTTATTTTCTGAAAGCCATATCATTATACACGATTTCTTTTGATTTGTAAACAGGCAGGGGCCAGCTTATTTTTGCATATACAAAACTTAAATTTTTGAATTCAGTTTATGCCAAATTGTGCCGATATATATACAGGTTTGTCAGAATGACAGATTTGAAGCGCTAATTCAATTGGAGGTTTCCGCATGGGAGGCAATCTTGCAAAAAGTCCGTTGGCCGCTGTGTTTTATTCTGCACTATTTCACTTTATAGCGGTCTTTCTACCTTTTTCTGAGAGTTACGGCAGTCTGCTCCACTCGTACGAGCCGCAAATCTCCCCGGTGCGGCATCTGCTGTTGATTGCCTACTGCCTTTGGATCGTGGTTGTTATTGCATTGGTTCTCTGGTTCACCGAGCAGAAGAAGCTCAAAAGCTTTTTGCTGTTGTTTCCCGCCTGTTTGGGAATCCAATGGGCTGTTCCCCTGGTGCAGCAGCTGGCTCTTGGAGAGGTCACCGGCACCATGACCCAGAAAGATACCCTGCTGCACCTGATTCAGGGGTGCGGGGCCACCCTGTTGACTCTGGTTCTGTGTTTTCTGCTGATGTCCCAAAAAATGACAACCCATACATCCAATACCCCTTCCCCCAAAAAGTATAAGCTGAAATATCTTCGGCTGGTCATTTTTCTGCTGGTATTGCCTTTGATTTACAGTATCCTGCAATTTGTCCTGGGATATTTCCTCGCTTGGCGAAACGACGCTTTCCGGGCTTATTACCAGGGCGGCGGCAATCAGGGAATTATGTATATGATCATCGAAATGCTGCTGGATGCTCCCCGCTACGCCGTCTTTTCTCTCCTACGCGGCATGCTTTACGCTCTGTTCAGTCTGCCTCTGCTGGTGTTGCTGCCGGGCAAACGAGTGGTTTACATTCTCAGTCAAACCATGCTGTTTCTCTCGGGCGCTTTTCTCTACGTGTTGCCCAACCCCGTCATGCCGGTTCCGGTTGCGGTCATCCATTTGATTGCAACTGCCGCAGTCTTAGTCATTTACGGAGTACTTTCCGGCTATCTGCTCCACACCTGCATGGAAGCTCCCAAGCCTGCGGAAGCTGCCAAGAACGCGCCGGCTTCCAAAGGAGCCGAGGCTTCCAAGAATCCTGCGGCCAAAACAGCACCTGCTGCCAAAGCACCTGTTTTGGCAAACACCACCCGTAAAGTCAAATAGCAAAAAGAACTAGGAGACCATGCTGCCAGCACGGTCTCCTAATTTGATGTTTTTAGATTGCATTTAGTTCTTGGGATGGAAGATATTGGTCAATCCAAGAATCATCAGGATGAACAGAAACAAAACCGAAAACACACCCAACAGGCCGTAGCCCATCAGTTCAAATCCAAGCTGCAAATCGCTCATGGAAGCAACCTCCCTTTCTCTTTTATCGTGACAGCAGAATGGGCACCAGGTGAAGGATAATGCCTCCCGCCACAACGGAGCCAAGCTGTCCCGCCACATTGGCGGAAACGCTTTGCATTAAAATGAAGTTGGTGGGGTCCTCTGCAAGGGCCATCTTATGCACAATGCGGCTGGACATGGGGAATGCCGAAATACCCGCGGCCCCCACCATGGGGTTGATCTTGGTCTTGGAAAACAGGTTGAGGAACTTGGCAAAGAGAACCCCGCCCGCCGTATCAAAGATGAAGGCGACCAGGCCCAAAGCCAAAATGAGAAGAGTTTGGGGAGCCAGGAAGCTCTCCGCCTTCATGGTGCCGCCGACGGTAATGCCCAGCAACAAAGTGACCAGGTTGGCCAGCTCGTTTTGAGCGGACTGGCTCAAGCGCTCCACAACGCCGCATTCCCGAATCAGGTTTCCGAACATCAGGGAACCGATGAGAGCAGAACTCTCGGGGGCTACAATACCCGCCACCAAAGTGATGC
>JAKPGH010000162.1 GCA_029550985.1 Bacillota bacterium | reverse complement strand
TTGTTCTCTTCCCTTTGCCATCAAGGCATTGGAAAATCATATTAAGCGCTATATGTATCAGCACGGCGACCAATTCCATCACCCGACGGAAATGCAGCAGGCGGTAATTTGGTATCTGGGGCAGCACATGGGGCAGGATATTTTCCAGCGGGACTTGGAGAAGGCGTTTCACATGCGGCGCTCCACCGCAACCGGCATTCTGCAGCTGATGGAGCGGGACCATTTGTTGGTGCGTCAGCCCGTTGCCCATGACCGGCGCTTGAAGAAACTCTGCCTGACCGAAAAAGCCCTTTCGCTCCATCAGGAAGCGGTGCTCCGATTGACCCAAATTGAACAGCGGCTTATCGAAGGAATTACACCGGAGGAGCTGGCCACCTTTCACCGAGTGGTGGCCAAAATGATTGCCAATATCAGCTAAACACGCGCTTTGATAAAAAGCCGCCGTTTTTCGCAAACTTGAAGTAAGGTTTTTTCAGGCGTCGGGCTGTTTCTGTCATCATCAAAATGGAGGAAACCACATGATCAAACGACTTGCACGATGTATTCGGGAGTACAAGCGATACGCCCTGATTACTCCCGTTCTTGTTCTGTTGGAAGTTGCCATGGACATTCTGCTGCCCATCCTGATGGCTGTGCTGATTGACGACGGCATCCAGGCCGGCGACCCGCAGATAATTGCCAAACTGTCCTTTGCCCTGCTGGGGTGCACCGTTGTAGCGCTTTGGATGGGGGTGTGGTCGGGGCACACGGCGGCCATCGCCTCGGCCGGCTTTGCTAAAAACGTCCGCCACGACCTTTATCACCATTTGCAAACCTTTGCCTTTGAAAACATCGACCGGTTTTCCACCTCCAGCCTCATCACCCGGATGACCACCGACGTGGACAACCTGCAGCATGCGTTTCAAATGATCATCCGCATTACGGTACGGGCGCCCTTCATGCTGATTTTCTCCCTTCTCATGGCCTTTCGTATCCACCGCCGCCTCTCTTTGGTGTTTTTGGCGGTGCTTCCCATTTTGGGCCTTTCCATGTACCTGGTCATGTCCCGGGCCCACCCCATCTTTGAAACGGTTTTTAAAATGTACGACAAGCTGAACACGGTGGTGCAGGAAAACCTGCGGGGCATTCGGGTGGTCAAAAGCTATGTCCGGGAAGAGCACGAAATTCAAAAATTTAAAAGCACCTCTCAGGATATTTACGTCACCTTTTCCAAGGCCCAAAAGCTGGTCAGCTATATTTCCCCCGTCATGCAGCTGTGTATGTTTGGCTGCAGCCTACTTCTCTCCTGGTTGGGCGGCAGGCTTATCGTCTTTGGAGAGATGACCACCGGCACCCTGGTCAGTCTGCTTTCCTACTCCGCTCAGATTCTCGTCAGCCTGATGATCCTGGGCATGGTGTTTATGATGCTGGTCATCTCCAGAGCCAGCGCCGAGCGGGTGGTGGAGGTGCTGGAGGAGCAAACCGGTCTGCACAGCCCGGAAAACCCCGTGACACAGGTCAGGGACGGCTCCATCCGCTTTGAAAACGTGGGATTTTCCTACTCCCATGACAAAGAAAAGCTCGCCCTGCGGAATGTGAATCTCACCATCCAATCGGGGGAAACGGTGGGGATTCTAGGCGGCACCGGTTCCGCCAAAACCACGCTGGTACAGCTGATTCCCCGCCTTTACGACGTCACCGAAGGCAGGGTGCTGGTGGGCGGCGTGGACGTGCGGGACTACGACCTGACCGCCCTGCGGCAGGAAGTGGCCATGGTGCTGCAGAAGAACGAGTTGTTTTCCGGCACCATCAAGGAGAATTTGCGGTGGGGCAACCCCGACGCCACCGACGAGGAGCTGGAGCACGCCTGTCGGCTGGCCTGCGCCCATGAGTTTATCGAGTCCTTCCCCGACGGGTACGACACCCATATCGAGCAGGGCGGCACCAACGTGTCCGGCGGGCAGAAGCAGCGCCTCTGCATTGCCCGTGCTCTGCTGAAAAAGCCCAAAATCCTGATTCTGGACGACTCCACCTCGGCGGTGGACACCAAAACCGACGCCCGCATCCGCCAAGCTTTCGCCCAGGAGATTCCCAACACCACCAAGCTGATCATCACCCAGCGGGCGGCGGCGGTGGAGCACGCCGATAAAATCGTGGTGCTGGACGAAGGGGAAATTGTGGACGTGGGCACCCACAGCCAGCTAATGGAGCGCTGTGACATTTACCGGGAAGTTTATCTTTCCCAACAGAAGGGAGGTGCCGCAGGTGAAGCAGTTTAAGAAAGGCACCGGCCCCATGCCGGCCGGCGGCTTTGACCGGGGTAAAAGTATGCGGGAAGCCAAACAAAACATGGTGCGCCTGCTGCGGTATATGAGCCGCTACAAATGGCATCTCCTGACGGTGGTGCTCTGCATCTTTATCAACGCCTACGCCACGGTGCAGGGCAACCTCTTTCTGGAAACGCTTATCGATCAATATATCCTGCCCCTTTCGCAGGTGCAAAACCCCAACTTTTCCGGAATGCTGAAAGCCATTCTCATCATGGCGGCCATCTATTTCATCGGGGTGGTGGCTTCCTTCGCCTACAACCGCCTGATGGTGGTGGTCTCCCAGGGAACCCAAAAGCAGATTCGGGACGAACTGTTCACCCACATGCAGCGGCTGCCTTTGCGGTACTTCGACTCCCACACCCACGGGGATTTGATGAGCCGCTACACCAACGACATCGACACCTTGCGGCAG
>JAKPGH010000152.1 GCA_029550985.1 Bacillota bacterium | reverse complement strand
CAGCAAGTAACAGCTTTGCGCAACTGGCAGACCGTATTACACGTTTGACGTGTATGCGAGGAATAAAGGGCTTTGCCCGCATATGAAATACCCCCGGCTATGCCGGGGGATGTTTATTTGGTGAATCGATTACTCCGTTTTGGCCCATTGGTTGAGATACTGAAGGGCGCTGGCGGCGTAGACCTGGGCTCCCAAAGGCAGGGCAGCGGGGTCCACCCGGAACTTGGAACTGTGCCAGGGATAGCTGCACCCTGCCTGCCGGTTTCCGGTGCCCAGCCAGTAGAAAAAGCAGGGGACCTTTTCGGTGAAGAAGGAGAAGTCCTCCCCTCCGGTGCTGGGCTTGGGGTTGGAGATTTGCAGCTCCAGACTCTGCACCGCCTCCAGCGCAATGGGGTAGAGCTGGTCGCTGTTGATGGTGGGCATCAAATCGTACTGGTACTGCACCTCCGCCCTGCAGCCGTAGGCGTGGGCGGTGCTTTCCGCCAGAAAGCGGATGTGCTCCTCCACCTGCCGGCAAAGGGCTTGGTCAAAGGCGCGGACGGTTCCCGCCATGGTCACTTCCTCGGGGATGATGTTGGCCCGCATCTCCTCGCCGCCCCGAATGCTGCAAACCGACACCACCAACGCGTCCTGGGCGTCGGTCAGGCGGCTGACGATGGTTTGAAGGGCGGTAATCACCGCGGCGGCGCAGACGATGGGGTCTTTGGCCAGATGGGGAAGCCCCCCGTGGCCCCCGCGGCCCCGGATGCGGATGATGAAGTTATTGACGGCGGCCATCATGGGCCCCTGCCGCACCGCCACCCTGCCCACCGGCAAATCGGGATAGCTGTGGAGCCCGAAGATGGCGTCCACTTTGGGATGCTCCAGCACCCCGTGCTCTATCATCATGGCGGAGCCGTTGTACATCTCCTCCGCCGGCTGAAAGATAAACTTGACGCTGCCGGCAATTTCTTCCCGCAGGTCAGCCAAAATATGGGCCGCCCCCAGCAGGCAGGCCATGTGCAGGTCGTGGCCGCAGGCGTGCATCACTCCCGGCCGCTGGGAGGGAAAGGGGCAGTCGCTTTCCTCCAAAACCGGCAGGGCGTCCATATCCGCCCGCAACCCGACGCAGGGGCCCTCTTTGCTCCCCTTCAGCACCCCGGCCACTCCCGAGTCCATATCCAGGTGCTGCAGTTGGATACCCCAAGAGGTTAGCTGCTTTTCAATGTAGCGGCTGGTCTCCACTTCCTGCCCGCTCAGCTCCGGGTGGCTGTGGAGATGCCGGTAATGCTCGAAGATTTCCGATTCATACCTTGCCGCCGCTTCTTTGAGCCGGCCTGCCAGTGCGTTCATGCTATCGTCTCCCGTACTCATGATGTTTTATTTTAACATTCTATGCAATGATTGGCAATCGAATGGCGTATTTTTGCTGTTTTTTGCTTGCATTTCCGCTCGCGATGGGCTACACTAATTCTGTTAAACATCCGAGTGAGTGGCGCCGGCTTATCCCTGCCGCACCGCCTTTGAGGAAGAAGGCTGTGTCGTGGAAGAATGCCTTCTTCGCATAGGATGAATCCAGGAGGTGTTGAAATGGATATTGTTGTGTTGGCCGGCGGCCTGAGCCCGGAGCGGGACGTTTCCCTTTCCTCCGGCAGCTTGATTGCCAATGCCTTGATTCAAAACGGTCACAGAGTGTTGTTGGTGGATTTGTACGCCGGTCTGGAAGGCGTCCACACATTTGAGGAGGCCTACCAAAAGTACCGGGTGGAGGAGTACCACTATCGGGTGCCGGACCATGAGCCGGACCTTACCCGCATCAAGGCGGAGCACGGCAACCGCCAGGAACTGATCGGCCCCGGCGTTCTGGAGGTGTGCAAAACCGCCGATGTGGCGTTTCTGGCCCTTCACGGCTCCATCGGGGAAAACGGAAAGCTGCAGGCGGTGCTGGACGTCCACGCCATCCGCTACACCGGTTCGGGATATACCGGAAGCCTGCTCGCCATGAACAAGCTGATTTCCAAAGAGCTGATGC